>DAOWFD010000343.1 GCA_030638185.1 Candidatus Aegiribacteria sp. | reverse complement strand
CGATAATCGGAACAGCATCCGGTGTATTACAGCCGGCTTGCGCTCTGGTCATCGGAACAGGTGTTGCCGGCTCAGAGGGAGCCACTCCAGTCCTCTCCCTTAACAGTCCTTACCCCAACCCGATCACCGAAAACGCATCACTTGGATTCAGTGTTCCTTTCAATGGAAAGGTTGAGATCACGGTTTACGATGTGTCTGGTCGAATGGTTGAGACCATCCTTGACGGTACGGTTGAATCGGGAAGTCACAGTGTAACCTGGGCTCCGGGGGATGAAATAACCAGTGGCGTCTACTTCATCAGGCTCAGAACTGATGAGGGTACTCTTACCCGGCAGGCTATGGTTATCAGATAACAGGCCGGCTGCCGTAAATGCTACAGTAGGCGGGCTTTCGAGTCCGCCTTCCTCTTTCATCATCTTGACCTCCTGGCCAGGGAATAGTTAGTGTTCCTGCTGTGTTAGAGTTTATTAGAATTCTTTATCTGTTTCTATACGGGAGATGATTGACCATGAAATTGTTTTTATCAACTCTTACTCTTTTCGCTTCCGCCTATGCAGTCAGTCCAGGAAGCATTTCCAGCTGGCAATCCTTCGAAGGTTCCGGTGGTTCCGTTCCGCAGGTAACCGTCCTGGAATCAGACACTTACCATATGGTTGTGAAAGTGACTATTCCCGGATTCAGTCTCTACAACTCTCCGGCAGGCGGAAGGATCTGGGATCGGGCCGAGCTGCCGGGGTGCTATTCGCAGGGCGATGAAGGTCTTCCGGATCTACCGTCCGTTCCCAGGCTTTTCGCCCTTCCCTTCGGAACGGAAGCTGTTGTAACAGTGCTGCAGATCAACTCCACTGTCTATGAAAACATGGACATACTACCCAGGCAGACCCCGGAGATTGACACGTATCACGACCCTTTACCCTTCGTCATGAACAAAGAATTCTACGAAGGAACCAGCAGCTTCCCGCGCGAATGGGCTTACATAGACGGCGAAGGAGGGTGGTCCGGGCTTAACGCCGCAAGGCTTGTTGTGAACCCTCTGCGCTTCAATCCCGGGACAGGTATTCTTGAGGCGGCGTCAAGTATAACCCTGAGAGTGGATTTCCAGGGCTCCCCCGGAGCCATTGCTCTTCCTGTGAATCCATCGATGGTTCCAGCTATGGAGCGGAATGTACTCAACTGGGATGTTTTCAAGGGGGTAGCGGATCCGATGGACGGATCCCGCGATGACGGGGTGGAGTACATTTTCTTATGCACAGAGGATAACGTTGAATGGGTCAGTGAACTCTTCGAAACCCACCATTACCTCGGTCTTCACACCAGGGTGGAGACACTGGCGGCACCTGCCACCTGTTCCCAGATAAGAAGCGCTATCCTGGGCAGTTATCAGACGGGAGTTACCCGTTTCGCCTGTATAGTGGGAACTCACGAAGATATGCCATCTTTCGATTACGGTGGTTTTTCAGGTGATTACTACTACGCACTTATCGATGCGGGAAACTACCCGGATATATCGGTAGGGCGTCTTACGGGAGATTCAGCACAGATAGTACACCAGGTTGAAAAAGTAATTGACGGGTACATGAATTACGAATTCGTCTCTTCAAATACTCCCGGAATCATTCCCAGCGAGACTGTTCTCGCGGCACACCAAGAAGATTATCCCGGCAAGTATACACTGTGCTGCAATCAGGTAGCCGCCTATTCCTACAGCCTCTGCGATATTACTTTCACAAAGATTTTCCCACCGGAAGGCGGTACGAAGAACGATGTTATTAACGCCATAAACGGCGGAATAGGGACAGTAGGTTACAGAGGCCACGGTAATTATTACGCCTGGCAGTGGGGACCAGGCTGGCTTGCCGGAGATATTAACGGCCTTACCAACAGCTACATGCCCCCGGTGTTCAATATCGCCTGTCTCAACGGTCTGCATATTTATGCCAGTACGTGCCTCAGCGAGGCATGGCAGTGGGCTGAGAATGGAGCCAGCGGTAACCTTGGGGCGTCCAGAAATTCCTTTACCTCTCCTAACCACACTTACATGAAACAGATCTACATAGCCCTCTTCGATACCGGAACCTTCCGGGTGTGTGAAGCCATCATGGAAGCTACGGAGTACGTTATTATCCACCACGGCTCCCTGGGCATCACCAACGCCAGGTGCTATATCTGGTTCGGGGACCCGGCGATGGATATCTGGACATTCGACTCGGCTGGACAGCCGGGACAGCTGGAAATCTCACATCAGGCGAACATACTTCCGGGAAACCAGGACGTGATGATAACTGTCACCTATGCGGGTAGTCCTGTTGAGGGAGTTAACGTCACCCTTACCGATGGTGTTGAGAACTACGGGGACGGGATGACCTTCTATGAAGAGGGCGCCACGAACTCGTCAGGCCAGGTCACTCTGAACATTACAGCTCCCTCCAGTGGAACGGTTTTCATAGGTGCTTACCTTCACAATTACAATTACGATATAAAATGGGTAACCATAGGCACCGGAATAACAGGTCCTCCCGGAAACAGCCTTGTTCTTAATCTAGAGAACCCCATGCCGAACCCTGTTACGACGGGAGCTTCACTGGGATTCACCGTACCATCAGGTGGTAATGTCCGGCTTAATGTTTACGATGTTTCAGGCAGGATTGTTGAAACTGTTTTCAACGGAAATGTTGAAGGGGGTTCTCACTCGGTTGAATGGAATCCCGGCAGCAGTGTTTCCAGCGGTGTGTACTTTGTAAGGTTGGATACTGAGGAGGGGTCCGTTACAGTAAGGGCCATGGTTATTATGTAGGTATCCGCTCCTGTGCTGGTGGTTTTCAGCTGTCTTCTGACGGAGGGCGTATACTATTGTCGTGGCAGAGGAAACATCGGAACTCCGGAAGGGCAATTTGGCTGAAGATAAAAATTTCACTGCTGATATCCTGTGGCGCATCCTTGATGTTACCCGACAGCTCAGTACCCCCATTGAGCTGGATGACATGCTTGTGCAGGTCGTTAATGTAGCCCGTGACGTTCTCAGAGCGGAACGGGGAACGGTTTTCCTTTACGACGATGAAAAACATGAACTTTTCGCTGAAGTCGGCACAGGTCTGGAAGTTGAGGAGATCAGGTTTCCGGCCGATCAGGGTATAGCGGGTATCTGTGCCCGTACATCCAGTATAGTTAACGTTCCCGATGCCTACTCCCACGAGGGGTTCAATCCGGAAATCGACAGAAAGATGGGGTACCGGACACGATGTATACTGTCGATACCTCTGATTGGCATTGATAACAATCTGGTAGGTGTGCTTCAACTCATCAACAAGACTGAGGGTTCTTTCAGCAGGGAGGACGAGAGGGTGGCCGAGGTTCTTGCTTCTCAATGCGCCGTTGCTCTGCAGAGAGCCAAACTGCTTCGGGAATACATTATCAAGCAAAAGATCGAGCATGATCTGATCATTGCCAGGGATATCCAGATGCAACTGCTTCCAGACAGGATGCCTGAGATAGATGGTTACGACCTCGCGGGGTGGAACGAACCCGCCGATCAGACCGGTGGTGATATCTTTGACGCAATCAGCCTGGATAACAGAAGGGTTCTGCTTCTTCTCGCGGACGCGTCAGGCCACGGCCTCGGCCCTGCCCTTTCGGTAATCCAGTTCCGAGCCATGATAAGGATGGCATTCCGTCTTCAATGCGATCTTTACAGCCTCCATTCCCACGCGAATAACCAGCTTGTAGAGGACCTTGCATCCGAACGATTCATTACCGCCTTTGTCGGCCTTCTGGAGACGGATGATAACCTGATCAGCTACCATGCCTGCGGCCAGGCCCCTCTGCTGCATTACCACCGGTCGACTGGAGAGACGGACATTCTTTCCGCATCGGCACTACCCTTCGGTATAATGCCGGATATTCCCCTTGAGGATCCAGGCCCCATTCGTATGGAGAAGGGGGATATTTTTGCTCTTATTTCCGATGGCATCTTCGAGCAATCCGATATCATGGGGGATCAGTTCGGTGTGGCAAGAACAATTGATATTATCCGTGATAACTGCATGCTTCCCATGAAGGAACTTGCCGAAAAAATGCATTACGTAGTTGCACGGCATGCCGGTAGAATCGTTCATGATGACGACATGACCATCCTGCTTGTAAAGAGGAACACGGATTGATTATGGAATCAGGATTCGATAACGACACTTACCTGGAGGAACAGACCAGGGAGATCCTGGCAAGGGTAGAGAGTTCCAGTGGAAGGCTGTATCTGGAGTTCGGCGGAAAACTGATGTTCGACCATCACGCCGCAAGGGTTCTTCCGGGTTACGATTCTAATGTAAAAGTAAGGCTTCTTGAAAGGCTGCGTGACAGGGCCGAGATAATTCTATGCATATATGCGGGGGATATAGAGAAGAGAAAGATAAGGGGTGATTTCGGCATCACTTACGATGCGGATGCTCTTATGCTTATAGACGGGTTCAGGTCCTGGGGCATACTCCTCAGAGGAGTAGTAATAACAAGGTTCGAAGATCAACACTCCGCTGTCTCTTTCGAGAACCGCCTCAAAAGAAGAGGCATCGATGTGTTCAGACACTACTACACCAAGGGCTACCCGACTGACGTTGATCTTATCGTAAGTGAGGAGGGATACGGCAGGAATGACTACATAGAACCCTCAAAACCTCTTGTAGTTGTTACCGGGCCGGGACCGGGCAGCGGAAAGCTGGCTACGTGCCTCTCGCAGCTTTACCATGATTTCAGAAGGGGAGTACATGCCGGTTACGCGAAATTCGAGACCTTCCCTATATGGAACATTCCTTTAAAGCACCCTGTAAATGCCGCATACGAAGCTGCTACCGCCGATCTGCATGATGTGAATCTTGTTGACCCGTTCCACCTTGAGGCCTATGGCACTACAGCAATTAACTACAACAGAGACGTGGAAGCTTTCCCCCTTCTCAGTAGGATACTCGGAAAGATAACAGGTGACAGATCTCCCTACGCCTCACCCACGGATATGGGGGTAAACAGAGTGGGATTCGGCATAACCGATGATCATCTGGTCCGAAGAGCCGCTGAACAGGAGATTGTCAGAAGGTATTTCCGATACAGCTGCGAGTACGTCATGGGTTTGGCTAATAAGGAAACAGTTCAGAAGGTTGAGCTGCTCATGGGTGATTACGGTCTGACTCCTGAGAGCAGACCGGTGGTAGAACCTGCCCGCAGAAACATACCTGCAATTGAATCGGAGGATACTTCGGATCGCATGATGGCAGCCGCGCTGATGCTCAAGGATGGGACTATGGTTATAGGCAGAAGCTCGGAGCTAATGCATGCGTCAGCTGCTGTTGTACTGAACGCTATTAAGAAACTTGCGGGAATCGGCAAAAATATCCACCTTCTGTCACCCGCAACCATCGAATCCATTAGAAGCCTGAAGAGGTCTATTAATACATTCCCCCTTCATCTTGATCTCGAAGAGGTTCTTGTTGCTCTGAGTGTGAACGCCGCTGTCTTCAAACCCGCATCGGACGGAATGGCGAAGCTTACCGAGTTGAGAAGCTGTGAAGCTCACCTTACCCATATGCCGTCATCGGGAGACGAAAACGGTATGAGGAACCTGGGTATTAATTTGACCTGTGACCCTCTTTTCGGCAGCAGAAGGCTTTACAGCACCTGAAGAGATAGTGTCCAGGGCTTGACCATAGGACTTAATTTGCTGATGATTGCAGAGTTGTTTGCTGCGCAACCCAAGTACGCAGCCCGAAGTGACGCAAGTCACCGGACCGGAAACAATTATCAGATAAGTAGAGTGTGCTCCTTCCGGTTGGGTGATGTAAGCGTTTTACCCAATTGTGGAAGGAGTTTATGGTTTGCGAGACTACGAAACCGTTATTATCTGGAGTGCCAGCATACCCGAGGGTGATATCGATAAGAGACACGATAGTGTTGTAGAAATCATCAAGGGAGATGGAGGTACATACAAAGGTTCCGACAAATGGAGCCGCCGCATTCTGGCTTATCCCATCAAGAAACAGACCGAAGGGATCTACCATTTCATTAAATGGAAAGGCAACATGGATATAACAGCCGCTATCGACAAGCATCTCAAGATCAATGAAGACTGCCTGAGATTTCTTACTCTCCGGAGCGACGGAGACGGGCTGTCCTCCTGGGAAGATACTATCGATAATGAGGAAGAAGAAGAAGAGGAAGAAGAAGAGATGGAGAGCGAGGATCAGTAATGGATCTGAGAATGCCCAGTATCAATAAGGTCATCATCTCGGGAAATCTTGTCCGGGACCCGGATACAAGGATCCTGGAGAACGGAACTCACCTTTCCAAGATGTCCATTGCAAACAACCAGCGCTACCGTGACAGGAACGGAGAATGGCAGGAAAAGACATGCTACGTGAACATCATCGCATGGAGAAAGACCGCCGAACTGGTAGGTGAATTCTGCAGAAAGGGTTCCCCGGTGCTTGTTGAGGGAGAACTTATATTCAATTCCTGGGAAGACAGAGACGGCAGCAAAAAGAGCCGGATTGAAGTCAATGCAAGGAGAATACAGTTTCTTGAGAAGAGGGGTCAGGATTCTTCCTACAAAGACAATCCTCCGGAACATTCCGGTAGTACACCGGACAGTAATGAGTACGATTCCGCGTCGGGTTCTATGGCACAGGACGACGATATCCCGTTCTGATAAACATGGCTGTCCCACATGACACACCTGAGCTGAACTACATTGTCCTTACCGGACGGATGATAGAAAAAGGTGAACTTAAATCGTCCAGTTACGGCATCTTTGTATTAAGGTTCAGGCTGGAAAACTCATTATCGTATTCCGTTGGAAGCTCTGAAGAAGGGAAGAAAACCTACGTCATCAGTGTTGAGGCGTGGGGAGATCTTGCGGAGAGAATTGACCGCAGCATCTCGAATGGTACGTTTGTATTGCTTGAAGGCAACCTCGTAAGCAGACCTTACGAAGACAGATCAAAGGGATTACACTATAGAATGATCGTTAAGGCTACCAACGTAACGGCGTTGGAATCCGGATCATAAGGACCATCAGGAGGAACCGATTTGGTCGCTAAGAAAAGAATGAAGAAAAAGAGCAGCAAGTTCGGACGCAAGAAAAAATGCCGTTTTTGCGTTAACCCGAAGATGGAGATATCGTATAAGAACGAAAGGATGCTCCAGAGATATGTTTCAGACAGGGGAAAAATCGTAGCCAGGCGCGTTACAGGCAACTGCGCAAAACACCAGAGACGGGTTGCCAATGCAATCAAGGTGGCACGGTTTCTGGCTCTCGTCCCCTACGTTAGAGAACACTACAGATAAACAGACGGCAGACCTGCACTATGCAAGAGAAGTCAGGAGGAACGGGAAACGGATTCTTCGGTGTTATTGCCGTGGGAATCATTCTCGTTCTAATGGGGGTTCCCTTCGTTGGAATGACCATAATGACGGTGATGATGCTTGCTCCGGAATCAAGATTCGGTCTGTTATTGGCTCTTGCAAGCCTTTTTATCGTTTTTCTGATATCCGACTTCAATGGTGCCCTTATTGCAGCAACGGGAGCCGGATTCATGACTGTCTTCATAAGATCCGGAAGAAGCTTTCGGTTTTCCGTCGCGACAGCTTCGGCAGCCACGGTGCTTGCTTCTCTTTTCGGAACACTACTGCTTCCGGAGCTGTCGTTGCTGTCAGGAGAAAATGTTGAAACCCTTATGCAGTTTTACAGTTCCGCGGGCATGAGTTCTTCGGAGATTCTTCTTGTAATGAATATTCTGATGTACATTCTGCCCTCCCTTCTGGCTCTCTGGGCCGTAGCGGGAGTAATCGTATCGGGGGTGGCGGTAAAGCTGATAAGCAGACGAAAGGGAATTGAGCTGGAACTGCCCGGGGATCTTTCCATGAGGATGGGTCTGGTTCCAGCCTGGATTCTTATAGCTGCTCTGGCGGTAAACATTGCTGGCAGCGGCCATCTTCAGCAGGCAGCCGTAAATATTTCAATCTTCATGATCCTGCCCTACACAGCTGTCGGGCTCGCAGTTTGCAGGAAAGCACTGTCAATGTATCCCCAGGGACTCTTGCTGGCAGTACTTGTAGGAATAGTATTTCCGCCAGTTGCCGTGGGAGTGTTAATAATTATCGGTATACTTGATACGTGGTTAGATTTCAGAACACGTCTTAAGAGGATATATGAAAGGAAAAAGCAATTATGAAAGTACTTCTTATAAAAAGCGTAGAGGACCTTGGCCTTGGAGGTGATATTGTTGATGTAGCCAAAGGTTACGCCAGAAATTACCTGTTCACGAGGAATTTCGCTGTAAAGGCTACACCTGCCGCTATCAAATCCGCCAACCTATACAGGTCAAGGGCTCTTGCGGAACAGACCAGAATATCCACTGAGTCCCAGCAGATTGCTGATAAGCTCAAGGGTTTTGCTGTCGAGATCAAAGCGGCTGCGGATGATGCAGGGCATCTATACGGAAGCGTCAATGAAAGACAGATTTCCGATATCATAAATGAGGCCGGCTTTGATATAGATGTCGAGCAGGTTCTTCTAAGCGAACACCTTAAAGCCCTTGGCGAGTATTCAGTTTTCGTTAAGATCTACGGTGATTTACGTACAGAGATAGTAGTCAGGATTCTCCCCGAAGAAGAGGAATAATCACATTGAGGATACTGGCAATAGAAACATCCTGCGACGATACCGCTGTTGCCCTGCTTGAGGGATGCAGTGCAATCGCGGAACGCGTTTATAGCCAGGAAGTACACTCGAAACATGGTGGGGTTGTACCAGAACTGGCTTCCCGCAGCCACATGAAGATACTCCCCGGACTTGTAAGCGATGTTCTTCGTGCGGGAGAAATGGACAGTCTTGAAGGAATCGATGTTTTTGCCGCAACAGCCGGTCCTGGGCTTACTGGATCTCTTCTGGTGGGCCTTGCCTGGTCAAAGGCAGCGGCCTGGGCCGCAGCAAAACGCTTCCTGGGCATAAATCACCTGGCGGCACACATCTACATTCACTATGGTCTTAAACGTCAGGTAGTCTTTCCCGCAGTTGCTCTTCTAGTTTCCGGTGGGCATACAAGTCTTTTCCGGATGAACTCATGGCAGGAGATCCTCCTTCTGGGCTCAACCAGGGATGACGCCGCAGGAGAGGCTTTTGACAAAACAGCGAAACTTGTCGGTCTTGGCTATCCCGGAGGAGCGGCTCTTGATATTGCTGCCGACGGAGGCAATCCTGAGAAGTATCCCCTTCCGTCTCCCATGCCTGATCCATCACTGCCTGAATTCAGTTTCAGCGGACTCAAGACTGCTGCTAAACAACTCTGGGAGAAGGGTGCGGACCGCAGCGACCTTGCGGCTTCGTTCAGAAGAACCGTCGTAGATCTGCTGGTGTCCAAATTGATGTATCAGTGTGAGTTGCTTGGAGCGAATAGTGTTCTTGCCGCAGGCGGCGTTATTGCCAACAGTCTTTTGCGGAAAGAACTCAGGTGGGAATGCTCAGCCAGAAACCTTGAGCTCTTCCTTCCTGATAGGGAACATTCCACTGACAACGCTCTGATGGTCGGAAGAGCTGCTGCTGCTATTCTCGAGCGAAACCCTGAGGCTTTCTCGCCTATATCCTGCAACGCTTTCGCCAGATGGTCGGGAAGGAGCCTTTCTCCTATCGGTTGCCCCTGACCTCGATAGTACAGTATTTATAATTGAGCGGTTATTTGTATTCCGGAGAAGATTATATGCCAGCATATTTTACGCACGGGGTTGATATTGTGAGTATCAGACGGGTAGAGAAAGCCCTTGAAAGAAGCGGAAGTAGTTTCCTGCACAGGATATTCAATGGGAGGGAACTGGAACTGCAGGGGGATACAGGTTTTCTGGCAACACGATTTGCCGCAAAGGAAGCTTTTTTTAAAGCACTTGAAACCGGTGTTTCTTTCGGCGTCAGGTGGCATGATTTTATTCTACCACCCGCAGAACAGCTTTCTCTGAACCCTGTTATCAGCGGCAGATCAAATGAATTGCTGGGGAGCAGAAGAGTTTTTGTAAGTGTTTCCTGTACGGAAACTACCGCGGTAGCCATTGTACTTATTGAAGCGGCAGGGGAGGGGTATGAAGTACTGGGTAACACCTGAGGAAATGGCTGAATACGACAGAAGAGCTATTGAAAATGGAACTCCTGGGGATGTTCTGATGGAAAGGGCTGGAACTTCAGCTGCTATTGCAGCCATGAAAATGACGACCCAGGAAAACGGTCCGATCATTGTATTCGCGGGCCCCGGAAATAACGGCGGTGATGGCCTTGTCCTTGCAAGAAAACTCAGGGAACGATCTTACGAAGTGTACGTCGTGTTTGCTGCCGTTGCCGGAAAAAGCCTCTCCCATGACTGCCAGACTAACCTGGGCAGGTACGTCCACGATGGAGGAACGGTCCTTTCGCCAATGAAAATGAATCAGCTTCCCTGTCCCGCGGGCCTGGTCGTTGACGCTCTTCTTGGCACCGGGTTCAGGGGAAAGATACAGGATGCATTCGCCGAATGTCTTGAGAAGATCAAGGACTACGGCTGTAAAGTACTAGCGGTGGACACTCCCTCCGGGATCAACGGAAAAACAGGCGAGGTGGACCCTCTTACAGTACACGCCGATGTAACCGTAACCTTTGCCGCGCCCAAGGCAGGACTCCTGTTTCCTCCGGGCTGCGGCTGTTCAGGCAGCATTTTTACGTCTGATATAGGTATAGATGTCGATGAATTGAAAGAACGCATGATACCCGGGCTGAGTGATGTTTCCGACCTTCTTCCCGAAAGACCTGTGGACGGTCATAAGGGTACATTCGGAAGGCTGCTTCTTGTTGGCGGTTGCGAGACAATGCCAGGCGCCCCCCAGCTGATGTCGCTGGGAGCCCTGCGATCCGGAGCTGGCCTTGTAACTCTTTCTGTACCGCTTTCATCGCATCAGCTTATAGCAGGACGTATTCCAGAAGTGATTTCATCATACTTTCTGCCGGGTGATGCCACTGGTATTACCGATCCCGGAAATTTCCAGGCGGCAGCCGTCGGACCGGGAATGGGAAATAACCCGGCAACGAAAAAGGTCATTACCTATATAGTGAAAAACTGGACAGTTCCGATGGTGCTTGATGCGGATGCCCTGAATGTAATTGATAACCCTGTAAAAACTCTAAAGGAATACGGTGGGCCTCTGTTGATAACACCTCATCCCGGAGAAATGTCAAGACTTATAAAATGCGACCCCTCAAACGTCGCCAGCAGGTCAGAAGCTGCAGAAAAACTAGCCGAATCCGCAGGTATCACCGTTGTACTTAAGGGCAGACCCACGATGATATTCCATCCTGATAAAGGTTCCTGCACTATCCCGGCTGGGAACAGCGGTCTGGCCACCGGCGGAAGCGGTGACATTCTCACAGGAATCGTTTCGTCTCTAATGGCTCAGGGTTTGGAGCCATTCAATGCGGGTATACTAGGTGTTTATGTACATGGCCTGGCTGCGGATATGGCAATAGAGTATTCCTCCGAGAGGAGTCTTATCGCGTCGGATATACCTTCCAGTCTTGGAAAGGCCTT
>DAOWFD010000275.1 GCA_030638185.1 Candidatus Aegiribacteria sp. | reverse complement strand
TTTTTACCAATCTTGCGGGAAAGAACCCATGGGACCAGCTTTTTGCCAGGCTGTCCAGATCACTGCTGGGGGCTCACCTCTACTCGGTCAAACTGGAACTCAATACCGCCTGTACACTGAACTGCAAGATGTGCTACGTTGAACATGATAATGAAACCCTCCCTCCCGCTCTCCTTAAGTCGCTGTTTCAGCAACTTCGAGGCTGTGGTGTCAGGATAGAGCTGCTGGGAGGAGAACCCCTGTTGAGAAAGGACATAGCTGAGATCGTGGCAGGGGCAAAACAGCAGGCGACCTCACCCATGGTTACTCTTTACACCAACGGAATTCATGCCGGACCCGATTTGAGCAGGGATCTGGCACAGGCTGGTCTTGATGCTGCACTGGTTACCATGGTTTCACACCGACCGGAAGTGCACGATAGTTTCTGCGGCGTGGAAGGAACCTGGAACAGGATGATCAGGGGTATTCACCACCTTATGGAGGCTGGGATATCTGTTTATACCTTCACAGCCGTTCACAGGGATAACCACAGTGATTACAAGAATATCTACAACTTTGTCCGCGATCAGCTTGGTGCGCACCCCATCTTTTACCAGTATATCCCTCAAATGAAGAGTGATCCTCTGGAACTGTCTCCCGGAGAGTGGGACGGGATCAAGCAATGGGTAATATGCAACACAAGCAGATCGCATATGAATTTTGTCAGGCACTTCTACATGCTGTCAGGCAGCGCCTGCTCGGGAGGTAACTTCGTCCTGACCGTAAAGGTAAACGGAACCGTACAGCCTTGCCCCTTCGTGTCGGATATTCCACTCGGCAGCATATACGAGCAGGACATCTGGAGCATCTACCGTAACCGTTACAGCAATACCAGGCTCACGGAATTCAAACGGCTTCCAGATGAATGCGGATCATGTACCTACAGGTCGGTATGCGCGGGAGGTTGCCGCGCGGCCTGCGGTACCCTCTTCGGAGAATATGACAGGAAGGATCACCGCTGCCTGGGACCTTATTCCGATTCATTTAACTCTTCATCGGTGCTGAGCAAAGTACCTACTTTCTTTTGAGTACCGGCCATTCGGTGTGACATCCGGAACAGGTTCGTTTTCAGCAGTCTGAGTGTTCTTAAGGACATCACGCACCCCCGGCTTTCCCGGAAAGAGAAGCAGAGTCTTCCTAGGTCCTTAAAACAAGGTCAACTGCTACCAAATAGAAACTCATTTCGTACAAATCCAAAGTACAACTTGAAATCTGCACATATCATGGAACCATGAAAGCTCAACGAATAATTCAGAATGAACTGCTTGATTCTTCAGCGAAATATCCGGATGTATGTCATCTTGCCATTGAAGATCCACGCGGTTTCTTTGAGAGGTGTTACAGGTGATAGATCATATAAAGTTACTGCACAGCCTATTGCTCAGTATCATCTGAAGTGGCATTCTAAATATCCTGGACAATGGAAGTTGTTGTACATATAATAAGGACAACAACTATCAGTATAAAGGGAAGGCCAAGGTGGAACTGAATAACTCGAACCTTGAAGCAGTGCTAAGTATGCTCGGAGAACGACTTCGTCTGAAGGATGCCCCGTCCGTTAGGTTGGTCGTGTGCGGAGGATCTGCACTAATAACCATGGGGGTTGTCTCCAGGATCACAGATGATGTCGATGTTGTCGCACTCGTAGACGCCCATCAGCAATTGATCAGTCCTGCACCCTTTCCGGAATACCTGGAGGAGTCTATCAGAGAAGTCGCCATTTTGATGAACCTTCCCGAGCATTGGCTGAATTACGACCCAAGCAGTGATTCAGGTGGATTATTCCAGACTGGATTGCCCGAAGGGCTCCTTGCCAGAGCGCACAGGAAGGACTACGGATCTCATCTGATTGCTTACTTCATAGACAGGATCGATCAAATCCACTTCAAGGTCTTTGCCGCCGCGGACAGCCTTGGAGTTCATGTAGATGATCTTGTCTCGCTTGATCCATCCCACCAGGAAATGGAGAACGCTGCCAGATGGTGCATGACACATGATCCCTCCAAGGGGTTCAGGATGATCCTTATCTCAATGTATGAGCAGCTTGGATATGGCGATGTCGCTGAAAGACTGTAGACTCAGATTGCTGAATCGAATGCTTGACCTCGTCTGGTCCCAATGGACCACTCTGGGTATATCCGGCAATGCCCGTCCGGCCAAGAAGTGGGTGCTGGATCCCGAGGCCCTGGTCCTCTTCACCTGCACAATCGGCAGGTACGAAGCTCGCATATATGATTCCATGCTGGAGTGGCTGGGCGTCAACCAGCGATTCCTCAACATTCAGCGTCTGAAGACTATCAACCGGCGTGAAAATTTCGCTGGGAAGCAACTCATTGCAGCCATTGCCAACCTTCTAATGAAACCAGCCTCCAGGTCGAAGTGGGAGAGACTCAGCAAGGAGATATTCAACCATTCATCGAAGTCGGAACTGCTCTTCAGACTGAAGGACGGCTCCCCCCACCCTCGACTTGGCGATTCTGACGATGCTTTCAGCAAAGCGGGTTACATCAGGCAGGAATTCAGACAACGCAACGCAGTTGTGCAGTTCAAACCAGATCTCTCGGCGAATCTGATATTAAAGCTCCGAGCTCTCTTCGGCTTGAATTCCAGATGTGAGGTAATTTCCTATCTACTAACACACAATGAAGCAAACCCTACCGAGATTGCTGCGGCAACCGGGTACTCATCGAAAACGATCTACAACGCCATCTCCGAGATGTATATGTCCGGGAAGCTAAATAGACGTGTTAGCGGCAGGGAATCTCTGTACAGCCTTGGCGACAATTCATGGCAGGCATTCCTCTGCCCGGCAGGTAGAACAGCGAATTGGATGGACTGGCCCAAGGCATTCAGGGCTCTTGAGATCATCTGGATGGCGCTGGATAATCCCATCCTGGAGAATGAGCCAATTCAGACAATCGACAGCGAGCTGATATTGGCAATCCATAAAGTCTTACCACAACTGCATCAAACGGCTCCATCCACAGCAATGCAAATTCAACGGACTATACAGCTGTCCGGACTGAAATTCGAGGGGCTTTGCAATATGCTGTGTGATCTGGTGGGATTCTATGAAACAGGGTGAACGAATACAAGAAAACCAGGTTTCTCGCCTTCTGCAACAGAAAGAGCAACAGATAGGCTCTTGGAACCCCGCAACAGGAAATACCTCACCCGGGAAGCCGGATCGCTTAAATCTCACCCTCAATGGAGCAGTTATCGATGAAATACAGAGGGTACCGGAGCATCTTTCCTACATACAGGGATCATCACTCTGAAAGCCATCCAGGCCTTCAATGATTAATCAACTTAATTGGAGATGAACCATTCCTGATTGCATGTCGTTTTATTGGTGGGTGGCACTCTTCGATCCGCTTAGATCAATGATGTAAAGCAAAGGGTAGAATTCCGGATCTTCAGGGACAGCCATGATCCCGCCTGGAGATATATCAAATTTCCAGTTGTAAGCATCTTCTCTGTCAGGCAGACAGGCAGTATACAGAAATAAGCCCCGATTATCGAAAATGTCGAAGGTTGGCGAGAGCTCCGTTCCTCTCTGAATCCACAAATTGTCCAGACTGTCAACTCCCATGCAGCGTATCATGGGGCGGTTCAGCAGCGGTTCCCAGACCATTGTCCTTTGAGCGCCTTGATAAATACGTAGTTCTATAAGCAGTTTTTCTGCTTCGATTTCGTGAGGAGATTTCGGGACTTCAGCATACGGAAGGTACAGGGTATCCGCTATTGAGCCATCAAACCGATAGCAGTAGATAACAGGCGTATCGGTGGGGGCGGGTGCCACGTATACTCTATCATCTCCGGCGGCGGCTGTTGCTGAAAAAAGATCCATTTTCAAAACATTATTGGGAGTATCCTCCAGATTAAGCAGAAATTCCTGCTCAAAATAGACTGTTTCAATGGTATCAGGGATAATTCCATTCCATAGAGCTATGTTCTTAATCACTTGCAGTTCTCCGGTTTCCAGAATATTCATCCGGTTCCGGATTCCAACGATATTTTCAGTACCCGCTGAAACCATGCTCATTGGAACACTGCGCCCCAGATGAATTGAACTGATGAAAACCCCTTCGGAATCGTAGACATACCAGAAAGGCTTATCTTTTACGCAGATGGTACCGTCTCCCAGGACTTCAAGCAGAGACGGAAATTGCATTTCTCCGGGCCCAGAACCCGTTCTGCCTATTCGTTCGATGAATTCACCCGATTGGGAATAGACAAAGATGCAGCACTGAATACCGTCCAGAATCAGGATTCTTCCATCCGGTGCATAATCGAAGTCGCTTATGGAGCCGAAAACGTAGTTGCTGTCACCCATTTCGATGCCTATGGAATCCGCAATATACAGCGTATCAAATGGCACATTGGTTTCATTATGATCATCACATTCATCACCGCAGGAAAGACAGAGGAACATAGATATCATCAATAATCCTGAATACTTACACAATTTCATTTCTTACCTTATACGATGATACTCTGATTCTTTTAGAAACGGGGACTCAATAATAATAATGTGCTGCATATTCGCTGTAAACACATGTTGATATAGAAGAGACTGGCTCGGGTCTTACAGGATGATCCTGCGTCCTGATTACAGTGTCATTCAGTTGCGTGGTTGCCGTTGTCCCGGTATTGTCGCTTCAGGCAGGACTGTCATTTATCAGATAGGGGTTAAAGTATCAGGAACGATGATATCTTCGTATCTGGTGGGATATTTTCCTCTAACACTCCTATATTCCACCATTCACCAGGTACAAGAATAACCGAAGCGTTCAGTTCCTCGATAATAACTAACGGGTTACCGACTTCGCTCCAGAATACACCTTCGAACTGGTAGTTATCCCGAAGATCACCCAATGTTGAAGCGGTTCCTGTTCCCCTGTCTGTCAGGAAGCGATCGGAGTTTACTTCGATCCTGTAAACGGTTGCATCCTCGATGTCGAGTTCCAGTATCAGGGACTCTGAAGTATCCTGCGGGAATGTAATCTCAATTGCCGGTGCGTGCATGCCTTCAAGCATCAGATCAACTTCCTCTAATTCAACATCTCCGTATGCTTGTGCTATCTCCGCAATAACTTCACTACTCATTCCTACTTCAAAGAGTCCGGCACGACCGTTTCCGAGAAGGAAGAGATCTTCATCGTCTACTACTGGTTCAGCCACGTCAGCGTCCGGTTCGGATGCAGCCTCAACCTCAGGTTCCTGTGCGGTATCTGAACTGTCAGCACCGCATGACAGAGTAAGAACCGAAAGCAAGATGATCAATACTGACGCAGTGTATTTCATAATTATCATAATTCCTCTCTCTATATCCGTTAAGTATTCTTACATAGAAGAACAGTTTCTACCAGATTGCCTTTGATGTTGTCGACGTTTTAATCTGTACCACTGGGTGTTTGGATTCCTTGCCGGCTGTAGCCTGTAACGGCAGTCTGATGTTCTTAAGGACATCACGCACCCTCAGCTTTCCCGGAGAATAACTCCCTGAACAGAGTATCCTGGTGTAATCCCTGAATTCCCATTCGAGTAAGCGCGAAATCGTACTTCACAGGATCGCCGGGGTTGATCGCCCTGAAATTCTCTGTTATCTCAATAGCCGCATTGTAACTTGCGGTCTTTCTTCGAGTAAGCCCCAGTGCCACAGCAACCCTGAACATGTGAACATCAAGCGGAACTATCAAAACTGACGGTGAAATCCATTCCCATCCTCCGGGATCCACCTCATCCCTTCTGATCATCCATCTCATGAAAAGATGAAGTCTTTTGCAGGCGCTTCCAAGAGATGGTCTGGGCAGCAGGCTGCACTTCTCCATTCCAGCCCCTTCCAGAAAATTCTTCACGAACCGCTCAAGGGAATTGTGATAAGTATCTTCCGATAGGAAAGATACCAGCATCTTCCCAAGTAGCCCCCATTTTTCCTGCAGTATTGATGCGGATTTAAGAAGGGCTACCATCTCAAAGGCGGTCGTGAACCTGTGTTTGAATCCTGCAAGCGCCCCGGAGAGTTCTTTGAGGGATATCTCCCGGAGAAAAGCGGATGGAGCAGGTCCGAGTACGTTAAGAACTTTTTCAGTACTTTTCAGTATCCGGGAAACTCTCCCATAGGCAAGTCCGGACGCGATCAGCCCGACTATTTCCCTGTCTTCGGTACTACTGTACCTCCAGAGAAACTCCAATGGATCCGGATGGATGAATTCCCGCCGGTTGTATTCATTGTAAACGTTTTCCAGGCGTCCTCGGAGCTGATGTAACGGTATGAACACAACTATCAGTCAACTATCTGATAAGTGTGACTTTTTGTGTTGTCTGCCATCCGGGACTCTGAAGCCTGATGATATAAACACCTGTTGGAACCGTCTCGTCGGGCGTCCAGGTGAAGAAATCAATACCGGTTTCAATGCAGTTATATACGGTCAGTACTCTTCCTGAGATATCACATACGGTCATTGAAACAGGTACTGGAGAAGCAACTGAATACTGAATTGAGATCGCGTTCCGAAATGGATTGGGCTCTGCTTTCTCAATCGTTATTCCCGTAATTGAATAATCACTCTCGTCCAGACCAGTTGAATATGTTTCGTATTCGAAGAACCAGGTATCGGGAGCGAATCTGGGTTGGGATTCGTCCCTCCCGGAGTCATCGGAGGCGTATATGTAGTACTGCACCGTTTCGATTCCCGGGACTCCGGGAATATCAACCGTGAACGAATCAGAGCCGGAGGATGTCATTGAAAGGGATGTAAAGGATCCAGAGGTACCGATCCTGTAATACAGGTTATGGCTGGTAAGCGAATTACTCGGATGGCATCTGATAAGGGCATCTATTGTTACAGGACTGCTGGAAAGCTGCGTGGAATCAACCGGTATATGACGTATGAACAGCATCTCGTTGTCCATAACATTTCTGGTCCTGCAGTGAAGCGCATCGGTTGGAGCCCAGCCGGAGTACTCGAACCCCTCTATAGTGTAACCCGGCAATGCGGTTTCATACAAAGCGATTGCCGCATCATCGTAGCTGGAACCGAAAGTGGGAACATAGACATGATCGTTGCTTATCAGGCTGTTCGTATATCCCTCGTTTCCACTGCTTTCAATCCTGTATACTTCCCAGTTTGACCCGTAGGGGCTTTCGGTTGATGCAAGCAGGTCCGAGGCTGCTTCCAGAGTAACGTAATCGTCATGGGAAGGCGGAACTCTAAGAACAAGAATCTTACCAGGACTGAGCATCTTTGCCCAGCAGTCGATATGGTCAATATAGCTTTCCTGGGGATCAACCATCGTAACGTAGTTTTCAATTCCCAGATAGAGTTCCATCTGTGAGTCGACCCAATCTTCGTTCCCGCCGTTCTCACTGTAAACAAGATCCGTAGACATCGACTGGTCAAATCCGCTGGACATGTAATTTCCGCCGGTGTGAACGATCGCGGAAGTATATACTGGAATTCCCCATGTAGAACCCAGAACCACCGGAAAATTGTTATCATCCGGCCTGGGTCTGTTATATGAGTAATTGAAGATACCCCGTTGTCCATCCTCCAGAAGAACGAACCAAGGGCCGTAATCTCGTACCCATACTGAATTCGTAGGCGCGAATATGAAATCTACATTGCTCATATTCACTCCGGCGTTCCCGAAGGCAGTTTCAACTGAACTCTGCTGTCCGGATGTACATATCACCCAGACGGTGGTCTCTTCGGAAAGAGCAACGATCAGACTGTAGGGAAGCCCCATGGGCCACCTTACAAAAACTCCTGTCGCTGGATCGAATTCACCCGGGTTGACAGTTCCATCCGGCGGTGGTGCTGTAGGAACAGTATTGATGCCTATTTCGTCCAGGCGCAGCAGCTCCTCATCCGTGAAACCGATGGGAAGCAGCTCCTCCGTTCCGCATACGGACATCTCCGCGTAGGCTGCCACTGCGAATATCAGCGGTATTAAAGCATACTTCATCGGTTTCCTCCAGGATATCTTTGGATTAATATATTGTATACAACACCTGTGTTAACAAAAAGTATACAATACAGTTTCACAAAGAGGTAGTTCAATCTCCAAACCTTTGCTACTGCAAAACCAATTGATACGGATTCTTTAGAAATAAAACATCAAGGATATCACGCCAAACAAGTTGAAAAAATGTGGTACATCCCCGTTATTTGAGATCTTCTTCGGAGGCAATCTGGCGGTTCAGGCGGAGTTCACTTAAAACCAGTATGACCGTTTCGTTCA
>DAOWFD010000251.1 GCA_030638185.1 Candidatus Aegiribacteria sp. | reverse complement strand
GGCTTGAAATCAGATCCAGTTCTGGAGATTCAATACCCTATGCCATGGAGAATACTCGCGGAACGCGAGTCATTTTCTGAAAATGCCGGAATTTCTGAAAATATGATCAACTGGCGGAGGGGGTGGGATTCGAACCCACGGACCCCACATAGGGGGTCAACGGTTTTCGAGACCGTCCCGTTCAACCGCTCCGGCACCCCTCCGCGGGACGAGAATATGCCGTGAGGAAGTGATTTCAGCAAGTGCATATAATCCGCATTAATTTACACCGGGAACTTAATAACCTATTATTTAACTATGGATATAAGATGCTGACAACAAAAATCCTGATGGTTATAGTTCAGAAAACTCAGAAATTCATAAGGAGAAATCAATTGAATAATACTGCTACGCTCTTTACCATACTTGCATTGACTCTGCTCTTGGTTTCCTGTCTCGCTGAAGACCAGGTGCCCGGTACCGGACCGGATCTCAGTACTGAGCTTCTGGTTGATACGGGCCTTACATACGGAGAACTGGTTGAAGGAGAGAGTTCCACATTTACTCTCAGATGGACAGCTGCCGAGAATGCTGAGTGGTACGATATCAGAATATCTCCCCATCCCATCAACGACTCAAACTGGGATACCGCGCTGAGAATTGACTCGGTTCCCGCCGCCGACAGTACAGATATGATTGCACATGTGCAGGTGCAGCCTGAAGTGTTTGAGAATACATGTATCTCGTGCGGGCTGTGTGTTGACGCATGTCCTCAGAATGCCATGAGCCTCATTGAAGGAAAAGCGGTGATTGATCTCAGCAAGTGTACTGCCTGCGGTGAGTGCGTGAGTGTTTGTCCTGTCAACGCAATTACCGATAGCCGTTTCGGACAGGCTTACTACTTTGCGATGAGGGCTATGGGATCAGGTAATACACAGTCTGAGGTTGTTTCAGCCGTGGGGAGATACAGGCTTCGATACAAGAACCTTGAGACCTGGTGTGGTGACTGTGCTTACGAGTGTTTCATATTGCAGGATTCATGCGGACCCGGATGTCCTGTTGACGCTATCTGGTACACACCTGACTGGAACACAATCGGAGAGGATTCCGGTCTTATACATATAGACTATGACCTTTGCATAAATTGTGGCCAGTGTTTTATTCAGTGTCATGAGTACGGGCTCTGGTCAATAATGAAGGAGGTGGTTGCAGAATGAAAACACTGATACCGTCAGTTATACTTGTTCTTGTCTCAACTATTACAGCTTCCATAACATTCTCGCTGGATGCCATCGGAAGCGTCATCCAGTGGGAACAGTTTGAAGGAAGCTACGATTCATTGGTACTTCGTTGCTCGGAGACAGCATACGAAACAGAAGATCCCGACTGGGGAGTCATTCTCGCGACCGTATATCCCGATTCCAGCGGGGTATTTCCGACATCCGTTCAGATTCAGGGAGCATTTATTGTTGATCCGGATAAGTGTATTGCATGCGGCATATGCATCAATCGATGCCCTACAGACGCTATAACAGAGGATATAGACGGAAAGGCTGCAATTAATCCTGGTTTGTGCATAGCCTGCGGAATATGCTCAAATGTATGTCCTGTGGAAGCTATTTTCGCCCCATCTTCCAGCTTGCATTACGGTCTGTTCGGGGTAACCGAGGAGAGTATTGAGGAGTTTATCCAGGGATCAGTTCAATGACCCGGAGAGCAATAATAATAACAACCGTAATATTAATTCTTGCCACCGTCACTCTGGCAGAAACCTTCTTCAGGGTTGACCGCTCCGTATGCACAGGATGCGGTGACTGCGAAGAGGTATGCCCTGTAGATGCGATAGAAATAATCGACGGAAAGTCTCACATAGATCCGGGAAAATGCATAGGCTGCGGGTTCTGTCAGGGGGTATGCAGTTATGACGCGATCCGTTAAGGCACTTGCTGTAATAGCGGCTGTGTTCATTATGTTCATCGCCTGCAAGGGGCCTGTGGAAAGCACTCAGCTTCTTGTCAATACTGACGACTGCACCGGGTGTGGAGAATGCATGAAAGTCTGCCCCTACAACGCCATTGAAATTATCGATGGCGATGCTGTCATTAATCCCTCCCTGTGTCATTTCTGCTACAGGTGTGTGGAAGAGTGCCCGGAAGGAGCGATATACTGATGAGAACTTCTATATTTCTCTTCGTTCTTCTGCTTCCGGCACTTACACTGGCGGTGTCCGTTGATGGGTGGATGGATGTCCAGACGGGAGGGGACAGTCTTTCTCCCCAAATGGGCAGACTGGATCTGGGAGGTCTGCTGAAGGGCGGCAGCTGGGGCCTTGTAGTTCACCAGAGATTTTCCCACGAAGACAGTACCGGTGTTGTGCCGAGGATACTTAATTCCTACAGCAGGACTGATGTTGATTTTGCAATAGAGGTAGGGCCTGTAAGCATAAACCCGGATGTCTGCTGGACTGTTGATATTGGTGACAAAAAGCCGGAAATTGTTCTGCCACTGCAGGCTGGAGTTGCTAACAGAGATGGTTTCATAAGACCCGGTCTTGGTATTGAAGCCGATGTTTCGGAGGACATTCACCTTTTCGCGAGGGGTCTATATTGGAACAGGGATCTCAGGCAGGAAGATGATTACGATCTTGCATGGACTGAAACCCGCATAAGCGGTGGCTTAACGTGGGATTCCCCCTGGGGTCCTTCTCTTACCGTGGCCGGTCTAAACCATAGAACAAGCTCGGATTTCATAAATTACGAGGCAACCTGGAGCAGGATAGATGCCAGCGTTGCGGTGCAGCCACAATTGCTTCCCGCGAACATGTTCGTCAGTGGAGATGTGACCTATTCCGTCTACGATGGTTCGGATTTTAATGATCACACTATTGCCGATAGACTGACGTCAAGGGTCAGGCTGGTGCAGATGGTCATACCCTCAGTATCGGTAAACACAACCTTTGAATCTGTTATCGATTTCGATGAGGGTGTAACAAGATCAGCTTGTACGTTGGCTGAATCGAGAATTGTATACCGATTCATGAGATCAAATGACATTGCTTCCTCCATAGTGATCTTTGGAAAACTCTCCAGATCTTCAATACGAACGGAACGGGTAGGAATATTCTCACGGACTAACCTCTACAGAGGGCTTTCCATATTGTTCGATGCTGAAGCGCGTGTTACACCCACATCGGTTGCAGGAGCAGGCCCTGACAGAAAGAGGTATGTATTCGGTCCTGGGCTTGAATACCAGTTCGGGAATACCGCCCGGATATGGGGCATAGTCGAGCAGGAAAGAACCAATCTGGCTACGAATCAGAACTGGTGGCGTTTAAGAGCAGGTCTAGAGTTCTATCCTGGTTCTTTCAATTTTTAACAGGTCCTCTGAAACTGCGGAATTCAGTACAGGGACATTGCAGGATGTCCCTGTAAAACATTAAGTGAGAGGACATTTCTTTGTTTGAGGGATTCAGTACCGGATTGACCCTGGGACTTGCCACAGGAACCGTCTGTCTCGCTTCATGCGGTCCTATATACGCTTCTTATCTGATGGGCGAGAGACGAACTGGGTTTCAACCTCTGTGGGTCATTCTCAAACTGAACGGCGGCAGGTTCATAGCCTACGTCATCTTTGGCGGTCTGGTGGGAATGCTCGGAGGAGCGATACCGGTTACCGTACGGATTCCGCTTACCCTTACGGGATACATACTGTTCTCCCTTTATCTGCTTCTGTCAGTTGTGAGGATTCGCAAGGCATGCACCGGCTGTCACACGGGGAAGGTGCTGAAAATAACGAGAAGCCCTTTCCTACTTGGAATTCTCACAGGCTTTTCGGTGTGTCCCTCTTTTCTCATCGCGCTTACAGGAGCCTTTGGGTCAAGCGGACCCGTCAGCGGTATGATGCTCTTTATAGGCTTCTTTGTGGGAACCACGGTTTACATGCTTCCGTTTGCCCTCTTCGGTCTTCTAACCATGAAGGATTGGATTACTAAGGCTGCAAGAATGATAGCGGTAGTGGTAGCAATTTATTTCGGAGCCATGGGGGTTCGAGGTCTTGTAACATGGATTACACGGCCATCCCTGAGAAGTCAGTACGAACAGAATGCTGTAGAAACGTCGGGAATATCGGACACTGACAACAGTAATATCTTTTCCATAGAGGACTCGGATACATTGTACATTGTATCATTCAGTGACGATGATGATGATATGGGAAGTCAGCTTGCAGAAGAGATGAATGGGACAGGACTACCGCCAATCAAACTGGTGAAGACAACCACGGACGGCTGGCGTGAAGAGGTGGCTCCAATTCCCGGGCTTTCAGCCGTAATAGTTCCGCATTGGGTTGACGAGAGGTCCGGTATTGGAACGGAGCAGTGGCAGGATACCTTTACCTCGTATCTGGTGGATATGCGAATGAGAACCTTTGCCGTTGAGTATCAGCCCTACTGCGCTGAGAGGGTAAGGGGGATTCAGTCATTTCTGAAAAGGTACAGTTTTGTATGTCACCCCGATTCAGGGTTCGTATTCCTGATGATGAATCCTCTGACCTGTTCCCCTGCGGAGTGTTCAACCTGTGATATTCTGCATTAGATTAGCAATGTTGCGATATCTGATATCCCATCTGTAAGGAGTGAATATGCCAGATAAAGCCTCATGCGGTTATTCGGGCCCTAAGGTAAAATCCGACTGCAGGATTTCATACGAGAATACGGATACTGAACTCCGAATAACAGTGAACACTGAAGCATCAAAGGAAATTCTTGAGAAAGCTATCACGGATACTGCAGCGCGGATGGGCATTTCCATAGGTACGGTAGAGGTGGAGGACTGCGGAGCTGCTCCATTCGTTGCCGCTGCAAGGTTTGAGGCTGCGGTCAGAAAAGTGCTTGGAAACAATTTTCCCGCTCTTCCTCCAGCCCGGAATATAGAACCGTCAGGAAGGGATATTCCAAGGAGGTCCAGACTTTACGTTCCAGGTAACCGTCCGAGGTTCATGGAAAAAGCGATGTCTTCAGGAGCTGATGGTGTTATTCTTGACCTTGAAGACAGCGTATCTCCCGACAGAAAATTCGAAGCAAGGATTATGGTAGCTCATGCGCTGGCGAACCTTGATTTCGGCGGCATGGAGGTAATGGTCCGAATAAATCAAGGGGAATACGCTATTGATGATCTTGACTGGATAGTGCCACAGCCGGTTCAGCATATTCTCATTCCCAAGGTGGAAATTCCCGATCAGGTTTCCATAGTAAGGGATATGGTGGAGAAAGCTTCGGAGCTTTGCGGTCGGGTAGCGGGAGTATGGCTCATGCCCATCATAGAAAGCCCTCTGGGCGTGTTCAATGCCCTTGATATCGCCAGGGCTGTTCCCGATGAATCGGCAGCTCTCACTCTCGGGCTTCAGGACCTGTCTGCTGAGATAGGGATTACTCCCACAGCCGAGGGTACGGAGAGCTTTACCGCAAGAAGCTTGATAGTTCTGGCAGCAAGGGCAGCCGGGCTCCAGCCTATTGATACGGTGTATGCGGACGTGAAGAACGAAGATGGACTAAGAGAATCGGTACGCCGTGCAAAAACGCTGGGTTTTGTAGGAAAGGGATGCATTCATCCCGGACAGGTACCCATTATAAACGAGGGCTTTCTGCCGAGCAGCGTAGCGCTGGACAAGGCTAAACGGATAGTTATAGCCATGGAACAGGCTGCATCTGAGGGGTTGGGAGCAGTTGCTCTTGGTTCGAAAATGATTGACCCTCCAGTAGCGAAGCAGGCTCAAGTAGTTATGGATAACGCCATCAGACTGGGGTTGATCTCAATTAACTGGCGGGAAGAGGAGAAGGAATAATGAACTGTCCAAAATGCCAAGATAAATTGAAGGCGTCGGAGCTTCTCGGAGTGAGGATCGATACATGTCCTTCCTGCAGGGGAACCTGGTTCGACAGAAATGAGCTGAGGCAGGCAAGGAACCAGGCTGACAGTGACCTTGCCTGGATGGAGATCGATCTCTGGAAGGAAACCGATGGTTTTCATGTGAAAAGGGAATCCGTTCAATGCCCTTTCTGCGGAGAGAAGATGGCTTCGGTAGGTTACGCTGATACGGGAGTCCAGATAGATTACTGCAGCGAATGCGGTGGAATCTGGCTGGATAGCGGGGAGTTTACGCAGATCATCAAATCCCTTGAACATGATATTGATAACATGACAGCCTCAGATTACTTCAAAGAAAGCATCAGAGAAGCAGAAGAACTGATAGGCGCCAGCGATAATTTCGGTGAGGAATGGAAGCACTTCAAGACAGTCCTTAAACTCCTGGAGTACCGCGTTCTTGCGGAACACAGAACCCTGGCCAGAATTATTGAGAACTTCAGGAGTCCCTTCGCTTAATAGGCTCGGAGGCTGAACATCAACGGCAGGTTATCTATCCCTTCAGGCAGCTTCCAGAAACCATCACCACACTCGATCATGCATGGCAGAGCCTTCCAGGGGATGACAGCGTGTTCGTGGAGAAAGTTGATTTCCAGGCCATTTTCGATAAGCGCATTAAGAATATCACCCATTGACCATTGCCATTCCCACGTTGGGGACTTCACCTTGTAATCAGAATTGGAATAATCCTCATAACCTGCTGCCCACTCATATGGAGCTTCCCTGTGGAAGTAAGGATAACGCACAGTCAGGCCGTCCGATTCATCATCGAATACACACAGGAATGGATGAGATTCCATCATATAGAAGAAACCACCGGGTTTAAGATATCTTCTGATAATTCCCGCCCATGCCTTCAGGTCTGACAGCCAGCAGAGAACCCCGATGGATGTGTAGACGATATCGAAGGATTCTTTCAGCTTGTTAGGCAAGTCGTAAATGCTTGATTCGATGAACTTGGCGTTAAGACCTGCCTTCCTTGCGATAGTCTCTGCTACTTGGAGGGAGACAGGGGAGAAGTCAACTCCTGTTACTTCTGCTCCCAGCCTTGCCCACGAGAGGGTATCGGTTCCTATGTGGCACTGAAGGTGGAGTAGAGACCTGTTCTGAACTTCTCCGACTTCACCGGTCTGGATGCGGTCCATTACATGCCCGCCTTTGATAAGCTCCTCATAGTCGGCGGATTCGGCATGTACTACCGCAAGCTCATCCCAGTAGACTCTGTTCCCATTCTCCGCTCTGAAGAACCTTTTCATATGAATACTCTTTCTACTCCACTTCACTCGTTCCTTTGGAGTTAGCAAGCAGATCACTGATTATCGGCAGGAGAATGATAAGGAGCCAGCCGAACACGAATTCCTGTGATCTAATGCCGAAACTGCCGTAGGGAACTGTTCTTTGCTGAATCTCACTGAATATCATCCAGAGTATTCCCATTGGAATTATCCATCTAATACAGATATTCCACCATATGCCTATGTTGAAACTTGAATTCTTGTTGATGTAATGTCTTTGCTCCTCAGCCCCGGTACCCCATCCGATTATAAGGACTTCACCGAGAACCACCAGTGTAAGTCCGAAGCTGTTCATGAAGTGATCGGTGATATCAAGTATGTGGATTCCCATGCCGGTAAGCATTGGAAGCCCCAGCAGGAAAGCGATGCCGCCGACAATAAGGTTCGATTTTCTGTGCGAGGTTTTCCACTTGTCTTTGACTGAAGCGGTGACAGCTTCCAGCAGGCTGAAGGCTGAATCCACTGCAAGGGTCAGAAGCATCAGGAAGAACAGAACCCCGAAGATCCTTGCTGCGGGGAGGGTGGTGATAATGTGAGGATAGGCCACGAATGCAAGCCCGGGCCCGGATGATACCACCTGGGAAACGGGTACACCAAGGGATGAAGCGTGGTGACCCAGTGCTGAGAATACGGCAAGACCACCGAAAAAGGCAGTGAGCGCATCGGCCACTCCTATTATCATGGCGTTTGCGGCTATGTTGGTCTTTTTCGGCAGGAAGCTGCCGTACGCGATCATTATAGCGAAGCCAACACTCAGGCTGAAGAATACCTGAGAGATGGCCGCAAGCCAGATCTTCGCGTTCATCAACTTTGACCAGACCGGCGTCAGGTAGTACTCAATCCCCGAGCCTGCGCCTGAAAGGGTCAGGCCTCGTATCACGAATAGCAGAAGCAGTCCCCAGGGAATCAGCACCGTAAAATACACAACCTTGCTTACGGTCTTGGTGCCCTTCCAAACAGATGCTACTATACATATCCATGTCAGAGTGAACCCTATGAAAAGCGGCCATTTGAACTCACCCATATCCCATGGAGAGGAAGTCACTCCCAGGAAATCGTTGAAGAAGAAATCACCGGGAGAACCCATGAAAGTATTTGCTTCGTCCACACTGTTGAAACCATACAGATGTCCGCCGAAGGCCACCAGAATGGTTCCGTACCCTTCAGGATCTTCCGGATCATCACATACAATACTTTGATCAGCGGACACAGGAGACACAAAGCCTCTTCCCAGAAGGGAATCAGGGATCTCGGTGAGTACCCCCATGTCTTCAAGATCCGTCTCCGCTATAGCATACTGGATATCGGCGTATTTACCCTCTTCCTGCTCCCACCCCAGAGTTGCGGCTTCGTAGGTATAGTTCATGCTCCATGCCATGATAATGGCGTAGTAGGTGACGATGATAAATCCCACACCCGCAGCGAACCAGCCGAACCACTCCAGCCTGGGATTGATTTTTTTAAAGGAACCGGGTGCGGCCTGATGAAATTTGTGACCTATACTGAATTCAAGCATCAGCAGAGGAATCCCCGCCAGGAAAAGACAGATGAAATAGGCAACTAAAAAAGCACCTCCACCGTTTTCGTATGTGACGTACGGAAAACGCCAGATATTGCCAAGGCCGATGGCAGACCCTATGGCAGCAAGTACGAAGGCAGTCCTACTGTTCCAGGTTTCTCTAATGGCAGCCACGATTCTCCCCTTTTATTTGATTGTTTCCCCGTTACTAATACTGATTATCTGCACATTGCAACCGGGTCAGGTCAAGGGGGGCTCTATTGTTCCTGTGTCGTTTTTCTGGTATCAACGGATGTGTGCTTCCGCGTAAACCGTTTCCAGAGGCCTATTCTGCCAAGAAAACTGAGGATGGCACCGTAAAAGCAGAAGTACTTGCAGAAGAACCTGGGGAAGAAAACCAGAATAGACATTGCCGTAATTCCGCCGACGAAGGATCCCACAATGAAAAAAGAAAAGATTGTGTGAAAAGGATCGAACTTGCAGAAAAATGCAGTCGGGGTTGAAGATTCAAATTGACCGCTGCTTAAAAGAACAATGAAACCGAAGAACATAATTGCAAGCATGTACCGGAAACCTGAAAGAATTACATGCACTTTATGAGGAAATTTCGGAGGTCTGGGAACATGAAGCTTCCCAAGTAGATCCTGGAGAGCTCCGAACGGACAGACCCACCCACAGTAAACCCTGTCGAAAAACGCGCTCCATAGCATCGGGAGAATTAGAACACCAATGCCGATACTCCCCAGGAAAATCAATCCGCCGGGAAGCAGGGCATACTGTACTACACCCAGGGGGCAGAAGCACCCCTGTACCAGGAAACCGAGCACTATAATGGATACTGTCTGAACTGTGATATGAGCAATTTTGCGTTTACGCCTGTCCTTCTTTTTTCGTCCACAGAAATGTCTTTTCAGGATCGTAGCAGCGGGCAGAAGAACAGCAGTGGTTATCAGTACGATCATAGTTCTACGAATTCCTCCCCCGCCCGGGTTTATGCAGCCGTTCCAGCCCTTGTAATGGGGACAGAGCGGGGCGTCGGGTGATGGGCAGGCAGCTTCCGGCGGAAGTCCCAGGGGACATCCGCTCGCATGAGGCACGGGACCGTACGTCCTCCCTGTTACTTTATCGCTGGCTGTAGTGGAAGAGTCAGGTAGTGCTACGGGATTGTCACAGTATAAATCAGCGTCGATATCAGTGAAAAAAGCGCAGAAAGGACTGTCCTCAGGACAGGCCTGCTCCGGTGAATATCCCAGGGGGCATGTTAAGACGGGGGCGCTTGTCTCCTCAAGTGTTACCGTATCGATGAATACGGAATCCCGCGAGAGCTCAATCTGTATTTCCTCGGTAAATGTTGATGAATAGGTGAATTCCTCGACAGTATCCCCATATTCTGAACTTTCCGTCGATGACGATTCGGTTGTCCAGATCACACTGTCGGCAGGGACCTCCGTGAAAACACTGTCACCCGGCAGGGGGATTTCATCCACGGTATCTTCCGGCAGACTGTCCGAGTCAGATACGGATTCAGTATCCAGACTGTCTGAAACAGTCTCGGATGTGTTAGTGAAAGATTCTTCTGACTGTTCTGAGCCTGCAGCAGATTGGGGGCCGGGGTTGTCGCAAAGAGAGTCTCCGTCCTCATCTGTGAAAAGGATGCACGAAGGGCTGTCTTCATGACAGGCTTCCTCCGGGGGGAAACCAAGGGGACAGGATGCCAGCAGAACTGAACTCATCATGAAAAATAGAATAACGGAGATATTCATCTATATCGTCTTTCCAAACCCTTATTTACAGTGGGAACGGTAATTTAATGAATAATAGAGAAACCGGCCGCTCCAGCCAAGGGGCGGTCGGTTATGTAATCATCTCTAAATGAAGGCTGATTTGATCTGGGCAAAGGTTGAACTCGAGAGAGAAAGCGTACCGTTAAGGCGTATATTTGGAACATTGGAACTATGTAAAAGTGCTGTTGAGGTACCGTAACGCCCGAAAACACATCTGTTTGATCCCCCATTCCAGTGCCATGTGTAAAGAGCATCACTGCCGGCTGCAGACGACCATTCGATCTCGATTATTAGATTGTCCTCTCCGTTGTACCAGAAAGGAGTATCAAATGTGACATCAAACCATTCGTTGGGTCCCACAGAAGTCGTGGTGTAGTAAGATGAACTCAATACAAGAATCCTTGTGCCACCTATATAGTTATCATCAAAGTTCAGCCCCAGCTCACTACTGCTGCCTAGCCCCATGTAGATCTTCAGATCATAGTAGGTACCCTGGGGATCTCCTGAAACATGCCTTTTCCACGAGAAGCTCTCTATTTCTATTGCGTTTCCTATATCGCTTGCGAGCACTACCACCTGGTAGCGGGCATCAGGTTCTCAAGGACCACACCATGGTAGATTCGATGGAAATGTCGCAGAACCGATCTCGATCATGTCTGCAAGACCGATACCCACAAGGACTATAAGGATTGCACCTGTCAGTCTCAATTTAGTCTCCCGTCATTTGTCTCAAATGAATAGTCCGTTCTATCAACATACTATACGAACATACCTGTGAATTGTTCCGAGTAAACATCTTCTGAAACAGGCAACCTTGACATTTATCCCGAATCTCCGATATTTCATTCCCTACTCTGAGCGGTCCGGTAGTTCAATTGGCTAGAGCACCGGCCTGTCACGCCGGAAGTTGCGAGTTCGAGTCTCGTCCGGACCGCCAGAGAGAATGGGGCCGGCACGTAATTATCTGATCAACAATACTTTACTGTCAACAAACTCAGTATCATGAATTGCCCGGATGAGGTACACACCCACAGGTATGCTTTGGGCATCCCAGGTGAAATGCCCGCTGGCATCAGTACTTCCTGAATGTACGCGATGACCTGAAGTATCGTAAATGTCGATGCGGACAGGAATCTCACCTGAATTTACAGTGACTTCGAGTATTCCGCAGAATGGATTTGGTGCAGTGATCAGGCTAAAATTGCCAATCGTACCTGATTGGCCGTTTGAAATCCCTGTCAGTGTTTCCCGGTCAATCCATGCGATATCTGGAGACCTGCTGCTATTGATCCAGGCTATCCAGTAACCGTCAGAAGTTCCGCTTACAGTAAGGTTACCAGCGTAAACAGAAGTTGCGGGTGCGACCTGATGCTCATATGGGAACCATGAATCTTCCATATACCTTGCATATATGTAACCGTCCCTATAGTAGCACATCAGTATACCGGAGTCGCTGGGATTGCATGAAGCAGCGATAGCGCTGTAATCAGTGGGAAGAGTGAAGCCCACAGTTTCGGATGAGATGATCTCGAGCGGTGAACCCGCGACCTTTGTAGAGTATACGGTTCCTGTAGTATCAGACCATAACAGCACAGCATGACTGCTGCAGCTTCCCAGACAGTATCCGCGGGGATAGAAAGGAGTTTCCACGTATTGGCCGCCACCAACATGAAGCACTCGCATCAACGAGTCCGCCTCTACCTCATGAACATGAATCTCAACCCACCAGTCACTTGGCCACCCACTTGGTGCTCCAATAGGAGGAGACACATTGTTAACAAGCGATGTTATAACCGGCTCATCAGGAATTTTAACCGGACCGAAGAATAGATCGTCTAAGTAACCCTGAATGTCGCTATCCAGGTAAAGACTATCTTCCCAAATAACTGGATATATATCGGGGTCGAAAGCACAGGAGAATATCCACTGATCATCGCCATCGGTTACATGCGTGCAGTAGTAAGATATAAGCCTTGGAAGATATGGCTCAGAGAACCACCTTTCAATAAATCGTGCTTCAAACGGCGGTTCAGATCCCAGGGAAGGCAAATCACCGGTTTTCCAAATCAGTGATAGGTCGTCAGGATTAAATGCATAAAGAGTGTCATGATCACCTTTGAAATATGCATCGCTGCACGCCACCAGTATAATCTGATCATCAACATTACTTGAATAACCTATGCTCACGTTGGTATTGTTTCCCAGATCAGCTTCGGTGATCAGTGTGGTGGATTCGTACCTGTATAGTGTTGTCTGATATGATTCTTCCATCACAATGAATAGCGTATCTTCTATAGCCAGCATGTCTATCTGTTGTGGTGTGGTCCACGAGATCAGCGCTAATAGCAGAATATTCATACGTATCCTCCTAGTTGTACAGGATTCAAACTATATAAGGAATTCCTTTGAATTCACTATTCCATCTAAATGCAGTAAAGTCAAGAGCACATCGAAATGTATTAATATATGTTCGATAACTGTCTATTGTGGCCCGCCAGAGAGTTACCGCAGGGCAGTGTGCCTTGCGATTTTTGCTTTTTGGGGTTCGAGAAGGTCTGGGATCTCTTCTGAGGATTTAATAGAAACGTTCGAAAATTGTCCAGTGTGGACCGCCGGAGAATATTGCATCCTGATCTGAAGGCTCTTTTTACCTTTCCGGGCGTTGTAATTACATTTTTTCAGAATATGTTGCCTGCAAAGCTGGACGAAGCCTCTAACTCTTTTAATAATTTCATTAATAATCAGAATGACAGCCATTCGTGCCAGATGGCTGCCGATACAATTCAAGGAGGGACATATGAAAATCTTAGTAACTTTACTTCTTGTAACACTCTGTGTTGGAATTACCCACGGAGGTAATATCGACTATCTTACAAACAGAAGTGTTAACTACTTCAGAAATTTCGCGCGTAATCCCGCTACTGACGGCGCGGATCTGGTAAGTTACAACCCGGCTGGCCTGGTGTTTCTGGATGAAGGTTTCCATATCAGTTTCGGCAACGAATTTTTCCTGAAGGATTACTCCATTGAAGCAATTCCCTTCTGGGATACCACCTCAGTGGAAACGTACGAATCAACCGACCCCACTCTGCTCTATCCTGACCTGTACGCAGTGTACAGAACAGGCGACTGGGCTGTTTTCGGTGCCTTTACAGTTCCCGGTGGAGGGGGATCCCTGAATTACAAGGATGGAGTTTATGCGATGCCCCTCATCGAGACCGTTTACCAAATTGTTGTACACGGCGATACCACCTTTTTTGCACTGATGAATGAGGGCAGTATAAAGCCATCTTCACAGTATCTCGCAGGTACAATCGGCGCTTCCTATGCTGCAAGCGATATGTTTTCCTTTGCATTTGCCTGTCGTTATACCTCAGCCAAGAAAGTATACGAAGGTCAGGCTGACTTCACGATCTTCATGGCGGGAATGCCAGTACCCGTGGGTACATCCAGCAGAAATCTGGACGTTGAGAAGACTGCAAGCGGTTTAAACGGGATCATAAGCGTTGATGTTGTACCAGTTGAAAACTTGAACATCGCTCTGCGGTACGAAACCCGCACAAATCTCGAATTTGAGACAAGTGTCACCGAGAATGGATGGGGTT
>DAOWFD010000269.1 GCA_030638185.1 Candidatus Aegiribacteria sp. | reverse complement strand
GCGCAAGTGCCGATGCGAGCAGAACCATCCGCTTCTCTCCACCTGAAAGGTTTGAGAATATTCTGTCCCGCAGATCCCATATATCCGTCTCAATCATACATTTTTCAGCCGTTTCCAGATCCTCTGCGGAATCCAGAGCCCATCCGCTTCTGTATGGATGCCTCCCGAGGAGAACGGTTTCAGCAACGGTCAATCGGGATTGAGGATTGAAGTTCTGCGGAAGGTACGATACCATTCTGGCCTTCTGATTGTTCGAAAGGGAAGAAAGCCTGTTACCGCAGATGGATATCTCACCGGAATAATCAACTCCAATCTGAAGTATACTTCTGAGCAGGGTGCTTTTACCGACACCGTTGGGACCGATCAGCCCGCATATCTCCCCCGGTACTATCGAAAGGTTGATATCTGACAGTACACAGTTACTTCCATAGCCAGCACATAGATCTTTGATACTCAGAGCAGACAAAAGCATATCCTTTCAGCTATCATTCCGATTCTTCCACCCGGGATCATAATGTACGGTTCGAAGAGACAGTGTACACGGCCTGATTCAAACCCCAGCCCCGCCCAGTAGTTCTCTTCGGAGGCCGTAATTTCCGTTATATCCGTTTTCCCGGGGTACAGGCAGATAATGTGATCCGGAGAGAGGTCAATCACACCTTCCGCGGATATCATAGGCCAGTAGCCGGTTCCGGGAGCGGATATGGAGCAGTTGACAGAAGACAGGATATCAGCAAAAAAGGTATTCCTTCCGGCAACGGTCATACTGGACGAACCTCTTTCATGGTATATCACTATCATTACCGAAATGGGAGTTGTACTCTCCATTTCAGATGCCAGTGAATCCAGCTTTTCCTGAAGTTTCTCCCTGAAATCGGCTGCCTGCGCACCGTACCTTGCATCCAGGGAATCAAGGGAGCTGAAGACATCCTCCAATGTATCGAAGCGGTAGGAGTAGAAAGGTATCCCAAGGCTTGCGGCCAGTTCTCTGAGTACCGGGTTTTCTCCAGAGATATGAATTGAAGTCGGTTCCAGTGAAACTATCTGCTCCAGTGAGGGGTCTATATAACCGCCAACCTGCGGTAAATCCCCGGTCTCTTCCGGCCAGTCCGAGTAGCGATCCACCCCGACTATTCGGTCACCCAGGCCGGAAGCGTACATCAGCTCAACCAATGACGGACCCAGTACCACAAATCTGTTATCCTCCAGGCTGCCGTTATTAATATCGGAACAGCAGCAGAAAAGAATTGCTGATAGAATGAGAAACACAATGGTTTTCATAATCATCCATTTTCGGAAAGTGTTGCAAGCAGCCCGTGACCCTTGAGCTTGTTCAGGGCTCTGGATTCCAGCTGCCTGACCCTCTCCCTGCTGATGCCGAATATCCTTCCAAGCTCCTGCAGAGTACACGGCTCATCATCAAGAAGTCCGAAGCGCAGTGTAATAATAGTCTTCTCTCTGTCGGAAAGGGAAGCAAGCGCGGTATCGATCCTCTCTCTTGTATCGTGATGCATGGCCTCTACATCAGGTTGCTGAAAGCGGCTCTTCAGGAAATAGGCGATCGTTGCGTCATGCTCTCCATCGGTATGGTCAAGTGACAGCAAAGGCGCAGTAGTAAGGTAAACCTGTTCTATTTCGTCCCTGTTTCTACCCATATATTCAGAAAGTTCATCCAGGGTTGGCTTATGACCGGTTTCCAATGTGAAATCATCGATTGCCCTGTTTATTGAAGAATCTTCTTTCTGTACAGATACCGGGAGTCGAACCAGCCTGGAATGGCGGAGAATGGCTTTAATGATATACTGCCTTATCCACCATACCGCGTAAGTGGACAGTTTGCAGGAGCGGCGGTAATCGAAACGCCTGACAGCCTCCATGAGACCCTGGCATCCTTCCTGAACAAGGTCCATTTCTTCCATTATGCTGCATGGATAGTACTTCCGAACCATGGAGACCACAAGTCTGAGATTTGCCTCAACAAAACGTTCGAGGATATCAGCGTTTTTCTTGAAGGCTTTCCGGAAACGTTTAGCAGCGGCTGAGTATTCATGAATACCCGAACCTCTCTTCACCTCCATAAGATCCAGTTCGTTCTTGATGGATGCAAAGAGAGGATGAAGTTCCCATGCTCTGTAATTGTTCTTCATGGCAGGCTTCAGAAGTGATTCATGGTTGAGAGCCTTCACAGCAACAGGAACTGTATCGTCTTCGAGTAGGTTCATCAGACTCTTGCGCTGGTTGACAAGCTTTCTGCAGTTCTTGATCCCATCGAAAAGCTCACTGCCCATGTTTTCCACGGTATGCCAGAGAAGATGAAGATCACGAACTGAATCGCGATTAAGATAATGGTTTTTCATGTTCCGAATAATTTCCCTGAGTTCATTTCTCCTGGAATCAGGCAAACGGCCGTTAATGATACACCAGAAGGACTCGTCGATCATTCTTTTTCCGGGGGTATCTCCATTCAACAGCATCCTCATAGGCTCGAAGAACTGATGACGGCCAAGCTTAATGGAAAGGATAGATTCAAGCATATTGCATCTTTCCTTCTCCTGCTCTGTAACCAGTTCCTTCTCCTCTTCCGATGACAGAGGAGAAACCACGTCAAGCTCCCGGAAGAAAATTGTACTTGACGAACAATCGCGTTTTCTATGGCAACTGGAAATAGGAACTCCCTTACTTGTAGTACTTTTTCTCTATCTCTTCTATCTCTCGTATCCTGTCCTGCAGCTCCTGAAGGTCTTCATCCTTCCCGGAAATCAACTGTGCTTTCAGCCGTTTACGCTCCCTCTGAAGTCTGTCCCTTTTCACGGCTTTCACCAGTCTTTCACTGTCAGCAGGTTCGGTCTGTTCAGGATAGTCTGAGAGCAGCCTGGCGCAGACTGATCTATCATCGTCTTCAAGAAGTGAAAGTTGAAATTTATTAATGCCCGAATCAGACTGCTTTTTAATTTCTCTCAATATTCCGGACCCAGATGCGCTACGGAGATCATCCTCCTCAACGAAATCTATGAGCGGATCCGAGAGTCCTCGGGGCGAAAGGAGAATTGAGCCCAGTATCCTGCTGTCCCACCTGTTCAGTTCCATCTCTACGAGTTTCTCCTTGCCGGGCTTTCTGATTCTGCTGTCCCCTTCTTCAATCTCAAGCTCAAGCGTCCTCATGGAATAACCGGTTTCCTCAGAAATCACTCTGAGCATAGTCTCTCTTATAACAGGCTCAGTGGCACTGGAAGCTATCTCAACAAGTCTTTTAACAACTTTAACCTTTCGCTCAGAGCCTTTTACGGAAGACCAGCCTCCAAGAAGCTCAAGGGCATATCTGATCGGATCGTTGGCCCTTCCAATCAGTTCAAGTACTGATTCCCTGCCCATCTCGAGTATGTAATCATCGGGATCCTGTTCTCGAGGAATGGCGATTATCCCGGGAAGGTATCCCTGCTCCAGAACAACTTCGGCTCTCTGGCAGGCAACCGGCCTGTCGTGTCCACCATGCCCTTCGGGTTCAGGAGCGGGACGCTCATCGGCATAGACTCGCTGGGCATCGTGGACGACCGGGCCGGGACGCCGGTCGCGCGCTCGCCACGCAGCGTCGGCGTCAAGCTGGCGCGCGTCTACGACGTGGTCCCCCCGCTGGAGCCCGTGTGGTGGCTGCTCAGGAGTCAGAAGGAGTTCTTCGACAACGTCACGGGCCCCGTCTTCCTG
>DAOWFD010000036.1 GCA_030638185.1 Candidatus Aegiribacteria sp. | reverse complement strand
GTCCTGATGAGCCAGACATCGAAATTACCGGCTCCAAAGGATTCAGTATAGCCGGCAACGATATACCCGCCGTCATTGGTTTGCCGTACCGAACAGCCGCAGTCTTCTTCAACTCCGCCGAATGTTTCTGACCACACGGTATCGCCATCGTCATCTGTTTTGATAAGCCAGACATCATAATCACCTGAACCGTAGGATTTGGTATCACCTGTGAGAATGTATCCATCATCCGCGGTCTGCCAAACTGAATGACTGCGCTCGCAGTTACTTCCTCCAAATGTTCTCGTCCATGACGAAATACCGCTGCTGTTGGTTTTGATAAGCCAGAAATCACTGCTTCCTGCACCGTAGGAATAGGTGTCAGCGAGAACGATGTAACCGCCGTCACTGGTCTGCCGTACCGACATACCATTATCGTAATCGCTGCCTCCGAATGTTCTTGTCCATTCGGATTCTCCGTTGGAATCTGCTTTAATCAGCCAGACATCCCAGCCTCCAGCGCCAAAGGATTCTGTCATACCGGTAATGATATATCCGCCATCTGTGGTTTGCTGTACCGATGTTCCCCAGTCCCAGAAGGATCCGCCGAATGTTTTTTCCCACTGTAAATTACCATCACCATCGGTTCTTATAAGGTAGATATCAAAACCGCCTGATCCGTAAGAACTGGTCATACCGGTTATGATATACCCCCCGTCGGTGGTTTGTTCTACATAGAACCCGCGCTCCTCTCCGGAGTCTCCATAGGTTTCTGTCCAGAGAGTATCACCTTCGCTGTCGGTTTTGATGAGCCAGACATCGAAACTGCTGCCTGTTCCGAATGAATCTGTGTCTCCGACAACGATATACCCGCCATCTGCGGTCTGTTGAACGCACCTCCCGAATTCGTAAATACCTCCACCATAAATCTGCGTCCACTGTACCTCCGGCTCCTCCTGAGCCGATGATATCGAGGTCAGCATCAGGATGGCACTTAATAGAATGGCATTTCCTCTATTCAATTATCTAACCTTTCCGTGGCGTTGCAGACATTGCGCGATGGGTGTCTGGCCATATAGACCAATCGATTTTGTAATGAATATCCTGTCCGAAAAGCCTGTGTAATCACTTATGCCTCTATTCCGGCATGACGAATCAGTTTATTTCTTCATCAACAACAGAATATTGCAGGTCATACTGATGATTTCAAGGTTGTTAAAACCGATTCATGGTAAACTCCCGGCGGAATATCATTTCGGGCTTACTTTCAGATACCATGATCCCTCAGAACCGAATCAAGCCCCCCCGTGTACACATTCCCGGATGTCATAAAACCCGTATTATGATCTCCTGGTATTACCAGAAAACTCTTGGGCTGTGCGGCAGCATCAAAAATGTGCTGACCGTGTTCGAAGGGAATAATGTCGTCTTCCCTGCTGTGTATAACAATTACCGGACAATTAACACTGGTGACATATTCCACAGTTGGATAGTCAAATCCTGACAGCAACTTTACCGGCAGCCAAGGGTAAAGCTCGGATCCAAGTTGCCGAAGTGAAGAAAACGATGATTCCAGTATTAGTAACTGTGGATTGTTATTTACAGCTGTGTGCGCCGCAACAGAACCACCAAGAGAACGACCAAAAACGATGATGCTTTCGGGCGGGATGCTTTTTCGATTTGTAAGGTAATCCCAGGCTGCTTGAGCATCTGTGTATGTACCTTCTTCGTCAGGGTTTCCCTCACTCAGACCATACCCCCGATAATCGAAAATAAGTGTATTGAAACTGAGATTATAGAATATTCCAATACTCTCCAGCCTGTGTGAGATATTTCCTGTATTACCGTGACAGAAAAGAACCGTACCTCTGGCCTGAGCAGCTGGTACGAACCATCCATTGATAATCACACCATCTTCAGTTTCCAGCCAGACTTCCTCCCAGTGCATTCCCGCATCGGAAGGTGTGCATAAAAGTTCTCCGTCCGGAAAATAGACAAGCTTCTTTTCAAGTTGTCTGAATGCACCTAGAAATGCTATCAGTGTCACTATTACAAGAAGTACATAGAGCATTATTCGCCTCCGCGAGCATTTCATCATCTCTACCTGCGATCTTTATCCGCAATCAGTTTGCACATTATCCGACACATAGAATTTCCAGAAGAACACTATGATCATGATATATCGATTTTCGGACTTCCGACTATGAAACCCACGGCATCCCTCCATTTACTTATGCACCTATGTTGCCATATAGTTCCAGGAACCTTTGAAAATTCCGTTACTGACAGGAATCTATAAATCTTCTATTCCGGGAGGAAGAGAGTTCCGGCATCCCATAGTTGTCCGGAACCGGAAGCATTTCACCTGTAATCTCAACGTTCCTACCGGCAAAGGGAAGAGAAACTGAGTCAAGAGAGAGCATGAAAGCTGAATACCTTATTACCGGCGCATACGGTCAGCTGGGGACCGCGCTGCTGAATCTTCTGGGTACCGATGCCGTGGGAACGGATCTGCCTGAGGTGGATATTACCGAACCTGGCTCCATCAGGGCGGCTATAGACAGGATCGATCCACAATGGATTATCAATTGTGCTGCTGTGACGGACGTGGATCTGTGCCAGCGGAAGCCTGATCTTGCCTTTAAGGTTCACAAGGATGGTGTGATGAATCTTGCCAGGACAGGCAGGAAATTGCTGACAATCTCCACCGATCATGTTTTCACTGGATTCAAAGGTCAGAAAGAGCCTTTTCTAGAAGGCGATAAAACATCACCTGCCAACGTTTACGGAGAGAGTAAACTGCTTGGTGAGGCTGAAGCACTGGACGCCGATCCGGGAAATATAGTTATCAGGACTTCCTGGATGTTCTCTTCCCGGAGAGGAATGATCCCTTTTTTCTGGAGATCACTTTCAGAAGATGGCGAGGTTATGGCAGTGTGTGATCAGGTTGCCTGCCTGACCTTTGCACCAGATCTCGCAAGAGCAATCATTGAAATCATTACCCATGGAGGAAACGGTCTTTATCACATTGCCTGCAGACCCGGTCTGACACCGGCGCAGGCTGCCGAAAGGCTTACTGAATTCACAGGAGGTTCCGTGAGGGAGGTATCATGGTCCGATCTTGACCTTGATGCACCCAGGCCTGTCTATTCGGAAATAGCTACATCCAGGGCGATACAGCTGCCCACCGTCTGGGATGCGGTGGAACGATGGAGGAAGAGTAATGTCTGATATAGATGATTATCTGGAATCGGCCGAGCGAGTACTGACCGGGTTGGACAATTCCATTGTTGAAAGGGCATCCGGTCTATGCATTGAATGTGTTCGGAATGGGGGTACCATCTTTTTCTGCGGTAACGGTGGCAGCGCGGTTGATTCACAGCATCTGGCAGGTGAGCTTGTGGGTAGATTCCGTATGGAAAGAAGGCCTATACCGGCAATCGCTGTCACTGCTAACTCGGCGATAATAACAGCGATAGCCAACGATTACGATTTCAGTGAAATATTCTCAAGACAGATCGAAGCCCTTGGAAGACCCGGGGATGTTCTGGTGGCCATCTCAACAAGTGGAAACTCGGTGAATGTGTTGAAAGCCGTGGAGACGGCACGGGACAGATCCATGAATACTATCGGTTTTACCGGTGCAGGAGACTGCGCGTTATCTGATATTACTGATATTTGCGTCAAGGCTTCATCCAATGAAACCAGCCACATTCAGGAAGCCCTTCTTGTAGCGGGCCATGCCATCTGCAATGCTGTTGAAAAGGCTTTCAGCCGTTCGGAGGACAGCTGATTTGAAGAAGATCGGTATATGGAAGCACATTGTTCCGGGTGTGATCATCGCTGGTATTGCTCTGTACCTCACCTACAGAAAAACAGATACCGCACAGCTGTTGTCGGTTCTGAGAGAGATGCAATGGCCGGTTCTTCTGCTGGTTCTGTTACCCCTTGCATTCAGCTATGTTTTCAGAATAGTCAGGTGGAGGTTTTTACTTTCGCCTATCGATAATGTATCAGCGAAGGATGCTGCAGGTCCCCTGATCACAGGTTTTTTCGTCAATTCAATTCTGCCCGGGCGCGTGGGTGAGATACTTAGAGCCCTGCTTCTTTCGAGAAGAACTTCCGTGCCAAGAGCCAGTTCCTTTGCGACCGTGGTCCTTGCCAGGATTTTTGACGGGCTTACGCTGGCCGCCATGACCCTGATCGTGCTTGCAGTACTCTGGTCAAAGCTTGATAGCACCATAAGGCTGGGACTGATAGCAGCCGGTCTGCTCTACATGGCTGTTCTTCTGGTGCTTTTAGCCCTGCGAAGATGGAGAGAAGAGACAGCCAGAGTCATCTCCGCCCCACTGAGATGGGTAAGGCTGAAAGATTTATCCATCAGGGTTGAGAGGCTTCTGATCTCCTTTGCCCACGGCCTTGAGATACTGAGGAACTGGAGGGATACCATTCGAGTCAGCCTGTATTCTATTTGCGTCTGGGCAGCACTGACCATCTCAGTGATTCCAGTATTCTGGGCTATGCATCTGCAGTTCATGTGGTACTATCCCCTGATTGTTCTTGTCCTTGCGGGGCTCGGTATGCTGATCCCTACACCTGCCGGAACCGGTACCGTCCACGGAGCCCTGGTGCTTGTTCTTCCGGGGCTTATCGGGATAACCACGGAGAACACAAGAATACTGGCGCTGCTGTTTCATACCACCCAGTTCATGCCGATTATTCTGGTCGGTCTTATCGTTGCCGTAAGGGAGGGAGTAACTGCATCTCAGGTCAGTAGTCTCGCTGACAGTGAGGAATCAGAAATACAGGATATGCCAGATTGACGCTAAAGTAACCGTAAACTCTCCCGGAGAAATGTATGTTCTTTACAATACTGCATTAACGAATACATATTACATGGAATGTATTTTGCCTGTATAATGAAGGAGCTAACGAGCGGATTGGCAGGATTTCTTTTTAGAAGAAACAAGGCTGATGGTTATCCGGGAAAGGGATTTTTCGATAAACCCGAACCTGAGCGGAGAGCAAAGGTCAACCGTGCGCTCTGCAAGGGCTGCGGAGACTGCTGCTCCGCCTGCTATTATCGAAGGATAAGAATTGACGGTAAAGGAAGGGCACATGTCAGGGGAGGCTGCTCCGGATGCGCAGCCTGCATGAATGTATGTCCATCCGGCGCGATTACTATGATCGACATTGATTGAAAGGGATTACGATGCCAACTTACGAATACAGATGCGGAAATTGCGGCCACAAATTTGATGAATTCCATCAGATGAATGATACTGCTGAGAGAAAATGCCCCAAATGCGGGGGCACGGCTGAAAAAATGATCGGAACAGGTTCCGGAATCATCTTCAAAGGTGCCGGATTCCATGCGACCGACTACGCTAAAACGAAGCGTGCTGATCAGCCGAGTAGCTGCCCCTCCGGTACATGCTGCCGTAATGATTAACACTGCCTGTCTCTGGTAGTAGTATCCTTTAGGTAGTATACTACTTTGTGATTTTTCGATCTGACTCGAGGAGGTCCTCTCTGCTGGGAAAATTGCTTCCGATTCTCATGATTTCACTGCTGGCCTGTGGGAACAACAATCGCAGCAGCGACGGAGCAGTACAGGTTCTCTTCTGGCACGCGATGGGGGGCCCCCTTGGAGAGTATCTTGAGGATACGCTCATTGCCGAATTCAACTCAACACATCCTGAGATAGAAATCATCCCCGTAAGTATGGGTAATTACAGGGCTCTCTGCCAGAAAATACTGGCCAGTGTCATGGCGGGAGATACTCCAGTGGTGGCCCAGGCTTACGAAACCTGGACATCACAGCTCATAAGAGGCAATGCCCTTGTTCCACTGGATTCGCTCATGGAACTCGATTCTGAGGAGATCACCGAACGCTGGAACAACGATTTCTTTCCGGTTTTCCAGCGCAACAATACCTTTGACGGCCGAATCTACAGTTTCCCTTTCAACAAGAGTGTGCAGGCTCTTTATTACAATGTTGAAATGATGGACAGCCTGGGTCTGCAGCCTCCTGAAACGTGGGAGGATTACCGGATGGTTCTTATGGCTCTAACCAGGGACGGGAATAACGACGGAGACCTTCTGGACGACT
>DAOWFD010000309.1 GCA_030638185.1 Candidatus Aegiribacteria sp. | reverse complement strand
CTACGATATCACCGGCAGATGTGTTGCTACACTGGTGCACAGCGAGCTGGGGTCAGGTTCCCATTCATTCGTGTGGAACGCGTCAGGACTGGCCAGCGGTGTCTACATGGTGCAACTCAAAACCGCAGAGGGGCGCTCTTCCTTGTGTCAGGTGCTTCTGAGGTGATAAATTAGACCCGGAAGTAAAATGGACAGATTCGAATTCAGTATCCGATGTCTGCCAGGACAGGTGTGCGTTTCGATGTATGAAAAGAGCATACAGCATTCACTCGGATCTTTGACAGGGGTATATTTCATCAGTATTGCTTTTTCCGGTAGAAAATCACGGCTGGATAGGTGGCGGAGAAGTATTCTCCCGGACAGTATTATAGATGATGGGAAATGAATATTTCCAGCGGTTTCTACCATAGGCTATGGAGGTGCAACATGGGTAAGGCTCTGCTTTTACTGGCCATGATATCCGCTTACAGTTTCTCTGACATCTATCAGAATGGAGATGGATGGATATTCTCTGAAACTGCGTTACTCTCGGCACCCAGCCCGGAGTCGGATACCCTGGCTGTCTTTTCTCCCGGTACACTCGTAACGAGGACGGTAACACAACACAGTTCTTACCTGACAGAAGCAGATCTGGAGCCGTTTCTCCATCCCTTCGAGTTCACGATTCGAGGGCACCAGGTACAAAGCTATCCGGAGTCCTTACTCCCACCGGGTGCTGAAGGGTTGGAACTGATTCCTGTATCATTTTCTTCAGAACCATCCGACTTCACCCATTTGATCCTTGCATTCGCTTTTCCTGAAGGCTGGCTTCCTCTGGATACACTGCTATCGCCGGGAGATATTAACACCGCCAAGTTTTTTGCCCAATGGATGGAGGAAACCGGAACACTGAAAGTATATCCATACGGAACTATGAGTTCATCTTTTCCGATTCATACATGGCACAGGGACAGCGACTGGAAGTTCAGCCTGATCACCGAGGAGATCAGAGATGTAGCAGCCATAACCTACGCATCCATGGACAGCCAGCTTGCCCAAGGGGCGATAATGGTCTGGAGCCGCTGGAGTCGGCAAACAGGGCTTTCGGACTTATGGGGAAGCGGGATTGGTTCATCGAGGTTCCTTCCATGGGCAGGGACATCTATCTGGAAAGTGAATTCGCCCCCTATCTGAATACCGGAAACCTGCATGACATCCTGAATTACCTGATGGAAATAGCTGAATGCCACAATGACTCTTTACTTGCTGCAAGGCTTTCAAATGCCTTGAACTGGTCAGAATGAGTGTACTGATCCGCGGAAACTTCTAATTCGTACGGGAGGAAGTTAAACCGTTATGACTCTGCCCTGTGCAGGAAGATTCCGGGTCTACCGCAGAAGTGAGATCATTGTCTTCCATGCCAGAATCGGTATCTTCATTCATTGCAAAGACTATCCTGATCCGGTGAATTGACAGTTCCCCGGACTCTGAGGGAATGATATGCCGAAATACCAGGGGCAGTGCCCGATCATACGAGAAGCTGATCTCTACACAGGATGTCCATTCAAATGTGTCTACTGCATAACAAAGGAGAAGCAATCCGGGGAAATCATGCCTACCGGTCGTGAGCAGGAGATATACAAGAGCCCTGTATCCGATGTTCCCCTTTACCTCTCCCCATGGACCGATCCTTACCCGCCATGCGAGGAGGAGCACAATCGTACCGGTTCGCTGGTAAGGTACCTTTCCGAAACGGTACAGCCGTTCTATGTGATCACCAGGAGCCTGCTGGTGAGAAGAGACATCGATGTTATCAGGAACAGCAGTCAATCCTTCGTGGCCGTATCTCTGAACACTCTGGACGACAGCACCACAGAGCTGCTTGAACCCGGCGCTCCCAGCGCAGGAGAAAGGGCTGAAATGATCGAGGAACTGGCTGGGATCACCGGGCTCAGAACCGTTGTGAGAATTGATCCGATCATACCCGGTGTCACCGACGGAGACAGGCTGTCAGAGCTTCTGCAGTGGGTGCTCAGGATAAAACCCTTCGCTATCGGGGT
>DAOWFD010000331.1 GCA_030638185.1 Candidatus Aegiribacteria sp. | reverse complement strand
GTGTGGTTCAGGCGGGAACAGGCTCTCAAAATCGAAAATAACCCCCTCCCTGATAATACCTGTTGAGTAATCCGCCCCCGGGCATTCCGGGGGGAGCATATCAAGCATGGCTGAGTTTACAAGGGCTTCATGGCAGCAAACCCTTCTGATGAAAACCGGGCGGCTTCCAGTTGCTCTGTCGAGTTCCGCAAGGGAGGGAAGCACAGGATTTTTCCAGCTGCTGCAGTCGTATCCGAACCCCCTGAGAATGCGCCCTGTTCCTTCCGAATCGATCAAAGAGAAAACCAGATCAAGGAGATCCGCTGAGGATGAAGTTCCCGCAAGATCAATATACAGACTTTGAAGCCCGCTCCAGCAGAAATGGCAGTGTGCGTCTACAAAACCAGGTATTACAAAAAGATGTGAATGCACATCAGGAGATGGAGAAATATCCGAGATCCTCTCCCCGGAGATCGATATTCTCGACGGGGGGAGTACACCGTTTTCCGGACCTGCCCAGATTCCTCCGCAGACAAAGGATTTCATGAACCGCGATCTTTCAGGTGATGGAACATAAGGTCAAGGACTTCGGCTTCAACCTCAAAGCTGAAGAAGGTGGAACCACCGCGTCGCTCAACGGCCGTAACCCTGCCTCTGATCTCAGCGGTTACGTACCCACCCGGAGGTACCGGTCCTTCGGCTAACTCCCTGCTGCTCCTGCCGGGATCGGATATTTCCCTGGCTTCGATCTCGGTAAGTTCACCCCTGTGCCTGAACCAGCGCGTAAGGATTATATAACTGCCTTCGCTGACGTAGGAAACACCTGGAAAACGGACATCGAGAACAACCGGTGAACTCTCATCCTTCTTTCCGGATGTATATACGGCTACCCTGTTCCTGCCCCCCTTCTTGGCATCGAAGAGAGCCTGATCGGCAGCGACAAGCAGCTCGCTGCCAGCCACAGAGGGAAAAGTACTTACACCCAGAGAAATAGTCACAGATAGCGGAATCGTTGAAGATTCATCATCTTCTCCAGATTGCCTTTCCAGAGGGGAATCGTAGATGCTCCGTCGTATCCTCTCAGCCGTCAGGGAAGCCTCATCCGAAGATGTATTTGGAAGAAGCAGAGTGATCTCCTCCCCACCATATCTGTAGGCCTCGCCACGGTACCTTACAGCTTCACGGATGATGCGGCTTACATGCCTGAGAACTCTATCCCCCGTATCATGGCCCCATCTGTCATTGAATTTCTTGAAATGGTCGATATCGATCATAATTACTGACAGGGGAAGATCTTCCTCCCCCATGATTCGAAGCAGCAGTGGCAGACTGCCATCCAGAGCTTTTCTGGGTGGTATTCCTGTTACCGTGTCAAGTTCTCCCGTCCAGGGAAACCCCAGATGAAACCCACTGCGGCCCATGAATGACAAATCCAAACCTCCCGTGGTTGCATGAATAATAACAGGATATCGAATAAATGAAAGCACCCTGACATTGACGAGGGCTAAAGAAAGAAACAGACTATACTGTATTTATTGTTAGTGGGGGAAATCCATGATGCTCATTCGCGATTATGCTTTCACGATACTGCTCGTAACCGTTCTGATCATGATATCATGCTCCTGGTCAGCAACACAGCTGGAGATTCTTGATAGATACAACGAGACCGCGGGATACATCGACAGGAACGAATGGGAATCAGCTGCCAGTTCACTGAGTTCTTCTACTCTGATCTTTCTTGATTCACTGGCTTCGAGCCTTTCGGCGAGAGGACTGCAGGGATACGGATCCGGTGCGGATCTTCTTCCGATACTATGTAGAGAGTACATTGACTTCAGCGGAGATGTAACTATGATTTTTATCCAGGGAGATCAGGCGGAAATTACCCTTTCCTCTGCAGAACAGTTAAAGTATACGATGATTCTTGAGGAGGGTTACTGGAAGCTCAGTCTGGAAGAGATATTCAGAAACAGGATTGATTCAGCCCTCAGGGGCTCGTATGTTTAATAATTATATTACAGTACAGTTTCTATAGTTTCGTTAACGTTTGAGCCGTACCGGTTCGGGAAACCGGAAATACAGAAAGAGGGAATTTGATGAAGAGATTGACATTACTTCTCAGTGTACTTGCTATCGCACTGTTTGCCGCCTGCGGCGAACAGGCAGATGAGGGGACACAAGCTCCAGCAGACGGCACTGATGAAGCAGCAATGGTTGAAGTCACCATTACAAATGGTCTTGAGTTATGGGATATATATTTCATACTCATTGATCCTTCCGACGAAACATGGGGCGAAGATCGTCTTGGAGCCGATATCCTTACTCCGGGGGAATCCTTCACTGTTGAGATCGAAGAGGGCACCTGGGATATAATGGTTGAAGACGAAGACGGTGATACCTATACACTGTGGCAGGTTGATATAGGGCCTGAAAGCTACCAGTGGAATGTAACAATCGACGATATGGATTCAGGATGGGGTGAAGATGAATTCAGCGAACCCCAGATAATCGAAACAGGCGAGGGAAGCACATACATAGCCATCACCAACGACCTTCAGGGATGGGACATATACTGGGTATACGTTGAGCCCACCGACGCGCCCTTCAGCGATGACCTTATGGGTTCGGACATTCTTTTCCAGGATGACCAGCTCATCGTCTGGGTAGATCCCGGAACTTATGACATACAGGTTGAGGACGAAGACGGCGACACTTATACACTCTTGGAAGCTGAAGTGGATGCAGCTGGTTTCGAGTGGTCCGTAACGCTCGGTGACATGGATCCCATGTCGGGTGATGAAATTTATGAAAGCGTTTCTCTGGAAACCGGTGAGGGAATCGCGCCGGTCACCATCGTAAATGATCTGGGCGCATGGGACATCCACTACGTATATGTGGACCCTTCGGATAGTCCCTGGGGTGAAGACTGCCTTGGAGCCGACATTATTCTTACAGGATCAAGTGAGATCACAGTCTGGGTAGACCCTGGAATCTACGATATGCGTGTTACAGATGAAGACGGTGACACTTACACCCTCTGGGAAATCGATGTTGATGAGAACGGCTACGAATGGGAAGTAACCCTTTCGGATATGGATTAAGTTAAACTCCTGATATTTCTTGATAAACAGGAAAACCCGTGGATTGCAGAGTTCTCCACGGGTTTTCATCTATGCTATTTCGAGTAGAACTCTACAACCATACGTTCGTCTACTTCAAGGGGAACATCCTCCCTGGAAGGAAGAACTTTCATGATTATCTTCCTGGCAGCGGGGTCGACATCAAGAAATGCCGGTACACCGATACCGGAGCCCTCGGTAATATTATCCTCAACGACTTTGAGCTTCTTGCTCTTCGCTTTCAGAGAGATGACATCACCGACCTTGACTGAATAGGACGGTATGTCCAGTTTTCTGCCGTTAACAGTCACATGACCGTGACAGACAAGCTGACGTGCCGCAGGTATGGATGTGGTGAAACCTGACCTCGCTACGACGTTGTCCAGTCTGCGCTCGATCTGCTGTAGAAGGTTATGACCTGTTTCGCCCTTCATCGAAGTGGCTTTACTGTAATACTTGCGAAGCTGCTTCTCCGACAGGCCGTAGTTGAACCTGATCTTCTGCTTTTCGATAAGCTGAAGCCTGTACGTTGAAGCTCTTTTCCTGCGCCATCTGCCGCCATGTTCTCCTGGTGGATTCGGGTTGGCAGGATCTCTTCTGGTCAGACCCGGAAGGGGTCCTAAAGATCTGATCTTGCGAAATTTCGGACCACGATATCTTGACATTAAGCAACCTCCGTTTTCTGTGCCTCACGAATCAATCGTGGCATGACGATAACACCGGACACCCGCCGGTGAACTGTTCTCGGACAGCCATCTTCATACATAGCCCGCATTTCTCACCAGTACTCTACTGCAGCGATGAATATGCCCCCGTCTACTGCGTTATGCTCATGCATCCGTCCTCGACGTACAGTCTGAGTACGCCTCCGGAGTCTGCATTCGCAAGCCTTGTATCCAGAGCCATCTTCAACGCTTCGCAACGAGTACCGATAAGACATACGAGCTTCGGCACATTTTAATAACGCTGAAATCTAGTGATTGATGGTACGAGTCGTCAACATGCGGGATAACCACACGGGGGCATGCTGAAAAGCATACCCCCGATGTGCAGGCTTGATCTGAGATCTATCTGATGACCACGCAGGACCTTGTCATGGTATCGCCACCGGCAGTGAGCCTTAGAAGGTAGATACCATCTGGTACCGGGGCACCCCCCGAATCGGTTCCCGACCACTGTACGGAATGGGTTCCCGAAAGCCTTTCGCCGGATGCGACGTTGACCACAAGCCTCCCGGATACATCGTAAATATCCAGGGACATGTTCCCGGTCACGGGAAGAGTAAAGGCTAAGGTAGTGGAACCCGCAAACGGGTTCGGTGCGGGAGCGGAAAGCTCAAGGCTCAGCACGCCGAGGTCACCACCTGCAATCCCGGTTGTAACACTTGCTGAACCGACATAAGGATACAGGTTATGATGTGTACATGTAACTGTAACATCCTCTAAACCCGGTATTGAGGGGATATCAAGGGATACCAGGCCGGAAGCATTCGTATACCCGCTTTGAAGCAGAGTTGTGTCCTGAACAACGCCTACAAGCGCACCTTCGACAGGTGATCCGCCCGCAGTTACCGTTACGTTCCAGTTTCCTTCGCCGATTGTGGAAGAATGATCTCCAGCAAGATGTACAAGGGGTGATGTATCGATGAAAATATCGAATTCGGGGCAACCGAAAATCATATGCATATTGTTGCTGTCATAAGCTTCTGTGCCGTAGTGTTCTTCTACCTTCATCTTGCCGTAATCAACAGCAGCTCCCATGTGCCAAAGGTTCTCCTCATAGTAACCGCGAAATGTGTTTATGGCCAGGGAATCGGTTTGTCCGAAAGGACTGCCTGTTGTTGCAGCCATTATTCCCACAGCGCCTTTCGGGCTGCCAATCTCACCCTCGCCCATCCAGGCTTCCGCAAAGCAGTAACCCGCATCAAACTCGCCATTAGAACACGCTATTGAATTAATCCATGGAAGCATTCTCCCATTGCTCATAGCCTGGATATCACTGATGCTTCCGCAAGAAGGAGCAGTCCATGCGGTCATGCTTCCATGGCCAATAAAACTGACCATTGATTTCCCCTCTTCAATCGAGTTGAAAACATTCGCGGTGGTAGGATCCATGCCGCCTTCGTAACAGAAGTAATCAACAGTCATTCCGGCTGCCATGAAGATCTCTGCGTAGTCCCAGGAATGTTCAGGGTCAAGTGATCCTGTATCTCCAATGCTGATGGCTTTCTGGAACCAGCTCTGTACAGGTTCATACGGGTCGCTCTCGTAGTTAAGTATCTTCGAAGTAATGTATGGAAGATCATCCGTATCGGCGCCTGTAATCCTTCCGAAGTGAATGGAAGGAATACTGGTTCCTGTACCCATGACACCATAAAGATTATCAGCCGCATGACCGCTGTAATTGGGCGAGGGAACTATGTTATGATCACCCATGATAAGAAGCCACTCAGGCGGGTTTGGCCAGGTATTGAAAGCGTTTTCTATCCAGCTGTCAATCTCTGAGGCTGTACTTCCGATATCCGGAACAATGCCGTACTCGATCTCATAACCTTTCTGCCTTTTCCAATCAATCAGGTCCTGGGCATATCCGATGCTCTCCTCGGTACCGATTACAAGATACGATCCATTAACAGCATTACTGCCATCAGGCTCGAACCCGAGAACATTTTCGTAAAACGGAAGATAACTGCGTGTGATTCCGGAATATGCTCTTTGAAGTTCGTTTTCGCCGATTCCATCCGCAATGAGACGAACTGTAACATTCGTCGTAATAACTGTCTCACCTGTAACAGGATTGTACCGGACAGGACTGAATCGAACCCATGCAACCCTGATGTCCCTGAGAATTATGACGCTCTCAACCTCAACGAACCTGGTAGGATAGAATTCAGAAACAGAATAGAGTTCCTCATTGATCCTGAAGGGAAACACTTCACCGCTTCTCATGGGTGAAGGTTGAGCAGGCGGAATGCTGTAGATACCGAGAGGGGAGGATTCTTCAGATACAATTTCCGCTGTTATATCACCGGTATTCGGAACCATGACCATTCTTCTTATAACCGGCAGGTCGGGGCTTCCCACAGGCATGCCGATTCCCTCACCGGGAATTCTAAGAATGGTTCCGTAGCCGAATTCTCCAACAATTTTGCTTTCCGCAGTAAGGGCAGGAAGGGTAAACTCAATCAGAATACCTTCGCTGTCCGTACCAAGATATTCAGCAGCTTCATTGAGATCTTCGGAACGGTAGACTACTTCGGCATTGGCTGCCAATACAATCACCAGCAGTGAAATGATAAGCACTTTCAACATTTTGACCTCCAGGGGCTAGGGGCATCTTCAATGAAATGTATGTGTCTATAATGGATTCATGATACAAAAACTCATTAAGTATAAACTTGAATATTCATAAATAGTTCCCGGACAATAACAAGTCAAGCGTAGCCAACCGGGCCGCAAATCAAGGTCGGACTTACTTTTCTTGAAGAAATGAGGTACATCCCTAAGTTATCAGCAGGCCTTTCTGGAGCATTACCATGGGGTTGAAAGTGGCAAAATCAGCCTGATGAACAAGCACCGTTTCCACCCTCTGTGGTCTTCCCTCACCCTCCTTCGCATGACACCCGATCATGTTGATTATCGCCATCGGCATATCAAATCTGGCAGCCAGTATGGCTCCGGATATGGGATGTCTCGCATGTTTGCCGTGAAGGCTCTTCACGTAACCATCCTCGGTACGCTCGATTTCCAGCAGTTTTCCCACATCGTGAAGAAGACCTCCGGCGACAAGTATGTCATGGTCGATCTCAAACGGCAGCGTACAGCTTGACTGTATTGCCCGGGCAAGGCCAAGGGCGCCTTCGGTTACGGCGATAGTGTGCTGAATCAGATTGATTCCATGTGTATCGGTAAGCAGCGTGAACGGGATCTTCTCCAGATCGTCCGGTTCCCATCCTCCATCGCAAGCCGCCGCAGTCCATATTTCAACTGTCTTACGTCTGAGTTCAGGGTCACTGATCTTATCAAGCTGCTCTCTGAAAAGTACCTCAATCGTGTCTTTCATTGATAACCCTTCTCATATTATGCTTCACGCTTCTTCTGTACGATATCGAACATCTCAAAGAACATTTACATCAAAGTTAGAGTTCCGACTGTACAAGGCTTTCACTGAGTTTCCAGTCATCCCCTTCGCGGACCATGGCGATCTCCACAGCTTCTGGGTAGTCGGATACTTTCAGGAATACCGTGCTGCAGTCACCCTGAATTTCACAGCCGGTAACCTCAATATCCTCTCTTGGAGGAAACTCATCGGTAATACCGGGGGCATTGATGAAAGCATAGATGAAATCATTTACAGTCCAGTTTACCAGCTCTGCACCGGTCAGAGCTATCTGGAACTCCCGTGAGATCTCAACCGCGGCCTGATCCGGCTGCATTCTGACCATCATCAGCATCATGTTGAGCATATTGATCGAATTCGAGGAAAGACCGGTCTCAACACCGTAGGCATCACCTTCGTAGAAGGCATCTATCAGATTCTCAAATGCTTCGTCAGGTTCATTTGACATGACCGCACCGGCAAGTACGGCCAGCAGCAGGGGCAGAAACTTCTTCAATGCTTCTCCTTTCGCATGAGTTCAGGGGCTGATCTGCCATATATATCCGATACTCGGTCTGCAGTTCCTGGGGTGGAGTTTATACTCGAATAAATCAGCCCGGTCACTAGATCGGACCGGGCTGATTAAAGGAAATCTGCCGGGATCCGGTCAGTTCATTTCTCTGATTATGGCATCGGTCATTTCAGTCGTGCTTGCAGCTCCCTTTTCCAGAACGTCCTGAGAACCCTTCAGCTTCATCATGTCGTAGCTTCGTACTTTCCCTTCGGCTATAACGGTTTCAATGGCTTTCCTTATCCTTGCGGCCATTTCCGTCTCACCAAGGTGGTCAAGCATCATGCAGGCAGAGAGTATCATTGCAATAGGGTTGACGATCGATACCTCGTAGTCCGCATACTTCGGAGCTGAACCGTGAGTAGGCTCAAATACCGCGACTTCCTTGCCGATATTCGCGCTGCATGCAAATCCGAGTCCTCCTACAAGCCCGGCAAATCCGTCGGATACGATATCACCGAACATGTTACCCGAGACCAACACTCCGTAATTCTCCGGATTCTTTGTAAGCCACATCATCTGTGCATCGATGTTCGTCTCCCAGAGATCAATACCGGGATACTTCTCCGATATTTTCCTTCCCTCTTCCCTCATCATACCGCTTGTCTCGCGGATGACATTGGGTTTCTCACAGATCGTAACGCTCTTGTAGCCGAATTTATCCGCATATTCAAATGCAGCGGTAAGAATCCTTCTACAGGCGTTTCTGGAGAAGATCCTGGTGGAGACTGCGAGATCTTCCCCGGGAACATCGGCGAAGTTCTTCTGGAATTTTGGATGGCTCATAAGGGCATCGTATACGTTGTCAGGAGGATCGGTCCATTCCACGCCTCCGTACAGTCCTTCCGTGTTCTGCCTGAATATCACCACATCCACGGGGGGTTCCTCTATCGTATCCCCGGGTCCCCTGCGGATGAAATTGAGGGGGTTACCTTTGAAGGCTTTGCAGGGTCTCATACAAATGTCAAGATTGAAATGCTGCCGCATAGCGACAATTGGACTGTAGTAAACAAGTTCTTTGTCTCTCAGGGAAGGGTCCAGTTCGGCAAGGGTTTTGTCCTTCGGCTTTGATGTAATGGCTCCAAATAGTGCGATCTTATGCTCTTGAAGCAGGTCTATCGTTCTGTCCGGGAGTGGATTTCCCTCTTGCTTCCAGAATTCCCACACGATATCAGCAGGAACG
>DAOWFD010000283.1 GCA_030638185.1 Candidatus Aegiribacteria sp. | reverse complement strand
TGGACTGGGTAATGTCCCCCTGGGCGTCAACTCCGCTCACTTCTCTTCTCCATGAAAGGGGTCCGGTCTCTCCGTTACCGCTTATCCAGTCCATATCGCCCAGCCTGGCTTGCCATGAGCCACCGTCAACAATGAAGAATATCCTGTCAAGCTGTGAGACAAGCTCCGAAGATGTGGGTCCAGCTGTCAGATTGCGGTCGGTTATACTTCCTGAAACCGTAATTCCCGGAGCCGCTGTACCTTCAACGGAGATCCTTGTTCCCTGATCCAATCCCCCGCCGTCACCCACTGAAAACCCTATTCTCTTTGAACCCGATATGTACAGGCCATGTTCCTGAAAAGGATCGGCAGTATACCTGCGCAGCTGCTCGAACATCCGCTTCTCTACAAAACCCACATCAAGTGAAGTCGATGATGGGATGGTTAACAGAAGCACTTCGAATTCCAATACAACGGTAGAGCCAGCTGGCGGAGGGGGATCGAAAATGATGCCTGTTCTCACTCCCGATGTCCCGGGTACCGCGTTTAGCGTATCACCGTCAGCGGTGGCTGTAAGGGAACCTGGTGCTATCCACAGGGAATCGGGAATCTCGAAGAAAACCAAGCCATCACTTTCGAACTCGAGGAGTGTGTGCTTTATTGTCGGATGCACTCCTATGGTCATAGACGTAAGAAGCAATACAGCGACGGAGAACAGGCTCACCGCAGCACCAGGATTCTGCCTTCCCCCGGTGTCCAGAGCAGACAGTGATTACCGTTAGCTGAACAGGATATCCGGGAGAATTCCCCTGGCTCAGGCAGTCGGAACAGAACAGACCCGCTGCCGTCAAGTACGCAGGAATCCTGGAGAACCATCAACTCTCTCCCGGCAACGGTCCATGTGCCCGCAAAGGGTAGCGGTTCTGGGGCTGAATAATTTCTGAAGATATGGGATTCATTTTCACTTGAATAGACCGCTTCATTTCCCGATGCGGACAGCTGGCCATCACCGGAACCGTTCAGTCTTACAAGAATATCATCCGGTTCATCAAGCGAAGTAACCGTACCACTGGCCCGTGAGACGTACAGAACGGACAGGCCACTGAGACATATATCACCGGGCATGACACGGGAATCCCAGTAATTTGTAAGCTCACCCGAATCGTCATAGCGGTACACCATATCCGTGAGTTCACCAGTAACGAACCATCCCCATCGCTCATCGATGCACATGCCTCCGGGAAGAAGAACATCGGGCAGGTCATACTCGGAGACGGAACCCCCGGCGGCATAGATGCGCAGGTGAGGAAGCCCCGGCAGAAGCACGTAAATATCCCCTGCCCCATTTATCTCGGCATCAATTATACCATCGGGAACCGTGATATATCCTACATCACTATTGGTCAGTTCTGCAGTCGATTCAGAAACCTGGAGAATACTCAGAACCGCGAACAGAAATAATAAGATATTACCGCACAACTGCGAATGAGCCGGTTTCTATATTACCGCCCTGGCTGAATCTGAAGAAATAAGTACCCGACGAAAGGCCTCCCGCACCGGGATAGGCCAGAGTCGTTTCTCCGCGGCTGACATTGCTGTAATTAACGGTTTCCACATATCTACCGGAGAGAGAGAACACCGAAAGCTCCACATTCTCTCCGCCGGACACGAACTGGAAGAAGAGTGTACCTCGGCATGGCTGTGGATAGAATGTGAATATATCCTCGGAGGAGACGACTGAACCTGCCGAAACATCAAGATCAAGGCCTGAGAATGTGCTGCAGAGAAGCAGAATGTCACCCTCTACAGGAAGCGATATCGCGACATCGTTCGCTGAGCCGGTATCCAGTTTCTCCAGCGATCCGGCTGTTTCATCGTACACAAACGCCTGAAGGGTCCCCAGACCTGTGGCTGCTGCACGAAAGCTGCCCTTTGAACCGTTGTCAACGCAGAAATACCTGCCCTGGTAAGAGGACATTTGATCACCAATATGCGAAAAGGGGTCAGTGGTGATCTCGGAAGTATAATCCAGACCGGGTCTGTTTCCAGGGGATACCGTATCGTAATCCGCGATCCTGAAGGATTCCCATCCGTATTTCCCATCGCCAAAGTCCGGATCATCTATCCAGCAGGCCAGCATCCAATCCAGGAGAATCCGGTTCATATCGGGGTTCGAACCGGTGGCACTGCGGATGGCCTCACTTATTCCCGCAATTCCGCGGCCTGCGGATCTCAGGGAATTATAAAGGAAATCCACTCCGCCGTAATTCTCGTACAGGTACGAGAAGAAAAGGAAGCCTGCCCCATAACCGGCAACGTATTCTATTGTATTCTCTATTTTCGTCCACTTGATAGGGGTTATCCCCCCCACCTCCAGGAAGGTCTCAATCTGGAACGCGGGATAACCGCACACGAATGTTCCTGACTGGGCCTGGTTCTCGATCACCCACAGCTCCTCCGAGCTGAAGGGTTCTATTCCCCACTGAATCAGGTGTACCAGTTCATGAGATGCCGTGTAGGCGGCATCGCTCTGGTTACTAGGGAAACAGTCAATGTAGAGCAACTCAACTTCGTTGGAATGCCCCCCGTAGTAAAGATAAGCCTCGGTTTCAGTGAACTGGTTGTAAGGGCTGAAGAATCCGGCTATGTAGGCTCCACCCTCCTGTGGATTGAAACCGTCCCTTATATCAAGCAGAAGGAAGTATATCTTCGGGTCTCCGTCAATGGCATCGGGTGGCTGTCCGAAAACTTCGATATCGGTATCTACAATCCCTCCAAGTCCGGATGGAGTGCTGTCCTCCAGGGCTATCGCGAACTCGTCTACGGCATCCTGGTTGTAATGAACACCCCATTGTGTATCCTCCACGAAAATGTATGTACTGGAGCCTACATACCTGCATGTGGCGGAAGTAAGGTAAAACAGAGGAAAATCACCACTGTGGTCGATGGACCAGAAATTTATCGTATCTCCTATGTTATGCCCCTTGCCGGAACTCAGAGGACCTGTAGGCTCGAATGAGGGGTCATGACGTCTGTCTATCTCCATGATACCCGGAACCAGAGGTGTTCCATCGATCCACCAGGCCGGGGCGGTATTCTGAAGAATCATTGCGAGAATCAGTACTGTCATCAGAATCTGGCTCCAATCGAAAACCTGACTGATGAGAAGTCGTGATATTCGGGGAAAGAAAGTGAGGTGTAGACGCCTGGCCGTCTCTCATCCAGAAGAGAAGCGTCAATTACACTTACAACTCTGTTGACCATTGCAAAGGCGGCTATGTACATGCTTCTTCTGAACCATTGCCTGCTGTCTCTCAGTCTGTCGGCGAACTGGTTCCGCGCGGCATCTGATGACCAGTTCCAGCTGTCGGAGCCGTACAGTGCATGGGATTCGTAATAATCCCTCTGAGCATCGGGATCATCAGGGTAGTGGTACCTGGCAAGCCTGTGTATATAATCGTTGAATTCATTACTTGAAGCATAGTCTGAGATATCATCGAGAAAATCGCCTGATCTGCCGGAAACGGAGATACCGGCTTCAGATACTGCCAGCCATCGGTAATCGTCTCTGTTGAATGTACCCTCAAGATAAGACAGGCCAACTCCTGCCCAGGTCAGGGCATCAAGACTCATGAAGACTATCCCCCTTGTTGAATGGCCAAGGTGCATCTGGCCCCATCCGGGAAGCACGATGGATCGCAGCATGGCGCTCTTTCGGGAGCCTGAATCCGCTTCCCCGGGAAGAACAATCAGAACGGATACGAGCAGCACCGCAAAAATCTTCATCAATTTATCACCGCCGCATGAAATAGAGCATCTGTTGATCCCATTGGGGAAGATATTCGCAGGCTGACAAAATAGACACCGGGGGCAAGATCCTCAGTGCTCCAGGGTACTTCCCAGGGTGATCCCCCGGGTGCTGTTCCGGTTTTATGGGTAACAAGGTCGCCTCCCATGTTGAACACCCTTATCTCCCAGGAACAATCGTCACCGGGCTGGAAACGGATTATTCCGCTTCCCTGCTGAACAGGATTCGGATAAACGTAGAAGGAACCCTCCCGGAGTATGGAACCTGAAATGGGAGCAGGAGGAAGATCCCCGCTCCACCAGCAGTTGGAACCGGACATGTCCATACCTGTGAACCAGCCCGCAGGTTCAACCGAAGTATGCCAGCAACAGATACCGCCGCTCCTGTCGGCGGCCACTAACCTCCAGTTCCCGGTATTCTCAGGATCCCACAGCAGGGGACGCCCGATTGGCCTGTCTCCAACCGATACAGGGAATACTCCGAACTGTTTACCATCCGAGTCGAACATGCATATCCGTCCGTCATCCATTGAAATCAATACAAACCCACTGCCTCCGATACCCATTCTGTTTCTGCAGAATCCGGAAACCAGGCTGTCCTGTTCAAGTTTCACGGGCCAGTCTTCAAGTGTGGCACCCGAGGCGCCCACAGCAGCTGCACCACCATCTGTAAGGATAACTGTTTCCAGTCTTCCATCTCTGTCCAGGTCACTCAGACTGGGTGAAGAGAGAGGGGAACCTGGAAGCATCGATGAAAATCCTGGCAGGATATCACCTTCCCTGTCGTATGCGTAGATGTAATCACCGCTGACCACAACGATATCGGCGGAACCGTCACGGTCTATATCTGCAGCCACGGGGATGCTGATTTTTTCATCGCCCGGAGTAACGGGCCAGCCAGCGGCCTCATCTCCATCAATATTCCAGAGATAAACGCGTCCATCAATCGTTGACGCGATTATGCCGGGGTTCTCATCATCGGGATATACAGCCATACCAGCTACCTGAGCCTGAGTAACAACAGGCCATCCGCTAAGCTGTATTCCGTCGGAGTCGTAAAGGTGTACCTTACTTTCATCATCCGCAACTGCTACTATACCAAGCTCCGAACTGATCAGCGCAGCTATGCCTGTGCCGCCTCCAGAAAGAGTGACAGGCCATCCAACAGGCTCGTTCCATTGTATATCCCTGAGATGCACCTGACCGTCGTTTTCACATACAAGCAGAAGTGGAACACCGCCCGATGGGTTTTCAGCCACGGGAGGAGCGGTAATTACCATTCCCATGGGGTGCGGGTCGGAACCATCGTGCATGTAAGCACTTACGTGTCCGGTAGTCGTTGTTACTACAAGCCGGTCGCCTGAAGCGTCAGCATTTTCCCAGATCAGCGGTCCCCATTTAATAGGAGATGCCTGAACAGGCCACCCGTTACATACCGTTGTTCTGGTTACGCGAACATTCATTTCATTGGCTGGTTCATCCAGAACTTCCACCTTTACAAAAGTTTTACCACCCCAGCTGGCATCGCTTGAGGGTTCGGATGTGGGGGAGAATTCCCAGGCGTAACCGCCCTGGAACCAGGGGTCTAGCTCGCTACCCTCATAGCCGTATATATCGGGAAGTGAATAGTCGAAATCCTGTATACCGTCCGCCTCCTCAAGATCAACTCCTTTATGATCAGGATCCACATTGACCTTGT
>DAOWFD010000160.1 GCA_030638185.1 Candidatus Aegiribacteria sp. | reverse complement strand
TCCCCTCAAGTCCAGATCTCCACTCAGGTAGGCACCGGACGTGGCGACACATTCCAGAGTGGTGTTAAGCACAGAAACAGAGGGCAGCAGCCCGACACTCCAATCCAGCTTCAGCGAGCCGTACTTCTTGTGGTCAACCAGCCAGGTCATCCGCCATCCTCTTTCGGTCAGACCGCCCAGAATTCTCTGGTACTCCTCTATCTCCGGCTTATCGTTCTGCAGAAGGTAGGGATTCTCTCTCTCGTCCGTGATACTGGGATGTATTCCGCCGAACCATGGCTTCTCCCATGCGAACTCGGAGGGCTCAGGATGGGATGAGAGCAGATATTCCACTCCGTCCAGCTCAAGTGAGTACACATGACCGCATGCGGAGGGATCTATGAGAGCCCGAATCCTGTCGTTGGACAGAAAGAGACAATCGGAATCATCTCTGCCGGCATCAACCATCTTCTCTCCCCTCACCAGATATACAGGTATAACAGTTGACCGCTTCGCAAGGGACATGCTCACGTCAACAATGCCACTCCCGGCCAGTTTGCCCGAGATTGAATTGCCCTGACGGACCTTACCGGAACAGATCTCCTTTGAACCTGCGTCAATCCGTGCTTCCCGCTCCCCATGGAGGGGATGGCTCAGAGATACCTCCGTACCGGAAGCCATCACCGGCTCGAGGTTGTGCCTGAGGAATGGTGTTCTCTCCCGCCAGTCACCGATGTTCCAGCCCAGGTTCGAAGCCCTGAACATGAGGCTATCCACACCACCTTCGGTGTACAACATCCGGAAAGGTGGTGATATCAAAGTTTCTCCCGGATCAACATCAACTTCGGGTGTACCTGCCATGTCGTACTCCAGCTCGGTCCATTCAGGGAAGTAGTTCATGATTGACATTCCCGAGCCGGTCGAACCTGTCCAGGGTGCAGCCAACCCGGATACGGAGTTTGTAAGATCCTCTTGCCAGTCCGGCACCTGGTTGAATATCCTTGGTTCAACCATAAGCCCGTCCGCAAGCGGTATCATCTCGCTCTTGGGCAAGAATTCACCGCTGAAAGTGCCCCTGCCACGAAAAAGTACTCTCTGAACCGCACCTGAACCGTTTTCCACACCGGCGCAGGTCTCTGCATACCCGGCGGGATCCAGCCTTACGCGCACCCAGTGGGTCATTCCAGGCCTCGAGGGCCAGGATGTCCTGGCCGTTACCTGGCCGTTGTCCAGTTCAAGAATGTACGTCTGCCTGGGCAGATCCGAGTTCCACATCACAGGCGGCCCGGCGTCAATGAAGAACCGGCCCAGATTCCTCGGGCGGTCTCCTTCACCGCGACTCCACATGATGGTGGAGGCACCCTTCCGGGCAACGGTAAGCACCACATCGCTTCCCACTATCACTGCCACCTTCCGTGTATCCAGCACCATGGGTTCACCGGAGTACGATCCCACTACCAGTATCACTGTTTCAAGGTAGCCCGTTTCACCCAGCCTTACTGAAAGTGTATGAACGCCCTGTTCCATGTGCGGCAGTTCCACACTGCAGCTCTGGTAGATATCGGATGCAAGTGTAATCTCTTTTTCACGGAATTCACCGTCATCAACGGAATAGCTCAGCAATATGGAGGAAACCGGAGCAAGTACCTTCATATCCAGCTCCAGCTCCCCTGCCCCGGGCGAAAGGAACCTCACCAAAGGAGATTGCAGAGCAACCTCTTCCACCCCGTTCACACCGAGACCCAGTTCAAGGTCCGAGCCCTCAATCCTGACAATCAGGCGATCAGCCGGTTCGTAGGGTGTTTTGGCAACCCTTACAGGCAGGGGTTCCACTAAAGCGGCATCGGGAGCAGCCTCAGTGTACGCAATGGAGCTACCGCAGTTCATACTGATACTCCCCGTATCGAACCCTGACCCCGAGAGGGTCACCTTGTAGGATCGGCCAACGAAGTACTCCCTGCCCGAGTCAACGGACAGCCCGGCACTGAAACCGGGGTGCTCCATGCGGGAAAGGACCCGCCCGCTTCTGTCGAACTCAGCTAAGTACTTTCCATTTTTCCCGTTGAACACATACCTGAAGATCTCCCTTCCGGATTCGGTTTTCTCCACATCCTGCTCCACGAGAAGAGCCCTCTCAAAGCACCTGTACCAATCCTCTCCCCCCAGGAAGTCAATGAACTCCTTCCTTCCCAGCAGAAAAGGCATGTAGTTCTGCATGTACACATTTGTCTCTGGTACCCAGAAGTATCCTGTCTTCTTGTAAAGGGGCACGGCCTTCATGTTGGCCGGCCACGTATGAAGGTCAATGCGCTTCATGCCATACTTCACCGATCTGGATACCGAGTCCAGCAGAAGAGCCTTCCCTATTCCCTTGCCATGCATTTCTGGAACCACATTGATAATGTCCACATACGAGGCATCGGGTTCGCCTCCATAAGGGCTGGTTCTGCAGAAACCCACAACATTGTCTTCCAGAAGCGCCAGCACTGTGAAAAGCCTTCCAGAGCTCTTTTCCTCCCGCGCAACGCTTGAAGCTGTGATCTCCGACGCTCCGAAGAAACCCGGTGGCCAGCCTGAAAGACTTTCCTTCCACATGCGAACAATTCCGTCCACATCGGAATCACAATAATCACGATAGACAATTAAAGAATTCATATAACCTCCAAAGCCAGATCTCTCCTGCCCGCAAAGTAAACGGTAACTGAAGAGTACCGGCATTAAATACACCTGTACATTGATAAATTCATGAAAAACCGGCAGAGGCACCCACCCTGAGTACAACGTTTCTCGGACGTTGCGCGGTTTCCATGCCTGCCTGCTGCGATGATTGAAGGATTTTCAAAAACTAGAGACCTATTTCAAATACCCATCGGTAAATGAACAGGACCGTGATTTCTGATAGAAGGAGGCTAGGAAACCCGACACCCCTGCCGGTTATAGTTACGCTGAACCATTACTACCTCCCTTCCATGATGCCGATTGAGTATCGGCGGTTGATCGAACTGCTACACAGTTGCAGGATGGAATATATCAATCTTTCGAATAGAATGACAAGTTCTGCGTAAGAACCCGGGAAACCGGAAATTTTCAAACGGTTTTCTGTCTGCTATTGACAGGTTTGTCAATTACGAATATCATACACCATACCTATGGTGGCAGTTATGATTCAGGAGTAAAATGCAAAACAACCATATTGATATTCTGATAAAAATGGGGCTTTCACTGAATGAAGCCAAAGTCTATCTGGCTCTGCTGAAAAAGAAGATTTCGCAGGTTGGAGAGATCTCTACACTGTCGGGTGTTCCCCAAAAGATGATTTACTATGTGCTGCAGAAACTGATGAGCAAGGGCATGTGTTCTCTGGTTCCGGGAAAAGTAAAAATGTACAAACCGACTGAGCCGAGTACAGGAATTGGGAATTTTATCAAAAGTGCTCAGAAACAGATCGATTCATCGAAAAACATGCTGAATCAACTGGAAAAGCAATACGAGATCGGTCAGAACGATACAGGTTCCATGGAATGTGTCGAGATCATTCAGAATACGACAAATGTAGCACAGAGAGTTCTTTCTCTGGAACGTTTGTCATCAGAAGAAGTGCTGTCTTTCAACAAACCCCCGTATGCTATGACGGAACGAAACATTGAAGAGCTGTACGGTTTGAAAAGAGGAACCAGATACAGATCAATCTACCAGATATCAGAAGCCAGGGATTTGATACCAATGTCAGTAATGGAAATGTACAGTGAGGCTGGAGAAGAAGTACGAATCGCGGAATCACTGCCGATGAAAATGATGATTTTTGACAGCAGAATTCTGATGTTTGTTCTTGAGGAATGCTTAACCTCACCGGAAAACTTCACCGCCGTGATTATTCAGCGTTCCAGCATAATTAAAGGATTAAAGGAATTGTTCGAAGTATACTGGTCACAATCAATGACCGTTGAGAAATTCAGGGAAAAATACAAAGATTCGATTTCCCCGGAGAAACACATAATGTCGAAGTAGAATAAAAATAAAAAGATTTATACACTGCTATGCTGATAATTCAATAAACACTTTCAGAGGAGGAATGAATTGAGAAGAACAGGAATGTTACCCGCTGTAGTAATTTCGGTATTGATGATTCTGCCGACCATTGCCTGGAGTATCGATATTTCGAACGGTTATTACTATTCAACCGAATCGAGAGGGCACAATCCACAGGTGATAACAGCTTACAATTTCGGTCCTCAGATTTACTACTATTCCGGAACTTACGACAGAACATATTTCCTGTGGATGCAACGGGGTGGAACGGGTTACTCCATCGAAAATATGGTTCTGTATTACGATCATGATACCGAAGTACTTTCCGAATCATACGGCGTTGATCCCGGAATACCCGGAGCAACCGATTGTCATGCCCACGGATCCATGATAGTTGCTGATGACGGTCACATAATTGTTGTTCATGAAAGGCTGTGGAATACCGGCAGCAGCGGTCACAACGGGAAATATCAGATCAAGCGTTCAGTAAATCCTGAAGATCCTTCAGCTGGTTTCACGCTGGTACATGAAACTGGAATGGGTAACTGCTATCCTAAGATCTGGAAAACGGCAAATGGTGATCTGTTTGTTTCATCAAGGTATGGAAGCGATTCTTACTAC
>DAOWFD010000325.1 GCA_030638185.1 Candidatus Aegiribacteria sp. | reverse complement strand
CATCAGGATTCTTGCAGGAGGGATTGCAGGCAGACTGAATGACCTCCTTACAGTTCTTCTGGCACGGCTGTCCGGGATAAGCAGGAACCATAATGACAGAGCTGCCGTTTTAAGATCCGTCCGGGATTCGAAAAAGATTATCGGCAAGATCAGTTCGATGGTATCCAGCCTTTCACCCAGAGAGGATATAGGGAACACCAACATTAAGAATATCTGCCTTGTTGAAAATGTCATCAGAAGCAGCCTGGAGATACTAACTGCTGCTTTTCCAGGGCTTGATATAAAACTGGCCTATCCCGACAGGACAGGTTATGCGGGCGTTCCATCGGGACTTGTGGAGCAGATAATCGTGAACCTCCTCATGAATGCCGGAGAGGCGGTAGACGGTAAGGGTTCCATAAACGTAACCGCGTGCAGGATCGATCTCTCGCAGGAAATAAAACCTGTTAAAGCGGGAAGCTATATAATGTTATCTGTCAGTGACGATGGATGCGGCATTTCAGACGAGAATCTTACCAGGATTATTGATCCATTCTACACCACCAAGCGACAGAAGGGCGGTCTTGGATTATCTGCTGCATATTCAATTGTGAACAATTATAAAGGGTATATTGCTGTTAAATCTGAACTTGGCGTGAGCTCGTCTTTTTCAGTGTATCTGCCGGCTGCCCCTGGGATTGTTACTGAGACCGCCAGCGATGTTATCCCCAGGGTTTCTGTTGCAGGCTTTGAACAAATGGAGGAGCAGCTCCTCAGCGGAATTCTGGAAGCAGTCGGCTGTACAGTTTTTCCAGTAACTGCTGAAAATATGGAAAAGAATTCAATTCCGGTTGATTCAGAGGTTACGGAGTATAACCTGCTGCTGACAGATTACGATTTCTATGTATCGGAAATAGACAGCTTCACAGATTCGGATATTTCAGAAAAAGGAGTAATTGCTATCATTAATGAATCCTATCATATACCTGATAATGCTGATTCGAATATAGTGTTCGTAAGAAGGCCTCTCAGGATTGACAGCATTGCCGGGGCTGTGACGGAGCGCGCCTGGGCAAGGCTTGCAGGTGTTAATAAGGCTGGCAATGAAGATTAACTGCACTCAGTGCGGTGCGGAGCAGGTGGTTATTGAGAGTAATTTCTTCCTGCGGTGTCCATACTGTGACGCCAGGATCATCGTTGATCCGCCCGGGAATACCCCGGCTCTGGTGGAACCATCCGTTTCGGAAGAGTATGTCAGGAGGCTTTTCCCATCGGGTATGGTCTCTTCGGTGGAGATAAAGTTTTTTCCATACCTGGAAACAGGAACATCCTCGGACAGGAAGATCCAGCGTTGCTTCAGTCAGCCCTGGCAGGATCTTGAGGATTATCTTCCCCCGTCAGGAGACATGAAGGTTTTTGATGAAAGCCTCGCGGAGCCTGATCAGCTGATACCCTTTGACAGAGATATGGCTGAAGAGAGCAGCGGAAGAGTGATCTTTCACCCTTTCTTCATTGTCATGCTGAATCTGGAGGGTTACAGCGAAGGATTGCTGGTTGACGCTGTATCCGGCAAGGTTATCGGTGAACCACCGGTTACAGAGGAACAGAATGATTCAGGAAAGAACCTGTACAGAACCTTTTTCATAACTCTGGCTGCAGGTCTTGTTCTTACGATTCCTGTCTATTTCCTGACGAATGACCTTGATGAGTCCTGGCTTTCCTTGATCTGGACATTCCTGGTCATTTTCCCTCTGGCGGTGGCATTCTTTTATTTCTGGAATAAGGCCTGGAGAAAATGAAGAAAGTGACTATGGCCCTTACCTGTCCATCGTGCGCTGGACCCCTCAGTATTCGAGAAGGGGATACACACACAGTCTGCCCAAGCTGTTCCAGCAGCCTTCTGCTTCCGAATGCCGTGTGCAGATATGTGCTGCATTCAAGGATAACAAGGGTCGATGTTCTGCGGTCGGTTCGCAGGGAATTGAAAAACGTTAACCCCAATGCCTTAGATAAAACCCGGGTGAGTCAGCCCACACTTTACTACGTGCCTTTCTGGCACTGCACTGCCCAGGTAAACGGTTACATACTGGGAGTAGAGCCCGTTTATCTTGAGAGAGAAATTGCCACATTCGATACTGATGTGCGGAATCCCAGTGCTCGTATCGTATCAAGCACCAGAAAGATCAAGACTCGAACCGGATCCAATGCTGTAGAGCGGGAGATTCAGCTGTCCGGAAGCCTGAACATCAGCGCAGCCGACCTTGAACCCCTCGGGATCCCCACTCTTTCAGCTGATTCACAACTTTCCATACAGGGGCTTGATATACAACGCAATGCTCTTCCCGATGGACTGGAGATCCTGGAGGATGAGAGTTCCAGAAATGGTGTATTCGTAGATCCGGTAGTTACCGTTGCAGATGCCCATGCCCAGACAGCCAGATATTTCAGACGACTTGGTTTTGGCATCGGTTTCGGTCTTGAAGAGAGATGGGAGTTTAGCGTTATCTCCGGATATCGGGATGCTCTTATCTATTATCCTCTGTGGGTAACCGAATTCAGAACCGATAGCGGGTCATATCAGGTAGTTCTTGATGGACGTTCGGGGAATGTTCTAAGGGGGAGATTTCCATCTTCAGGCAAGGACAGGAAGATAATCACGGTTGCCACCGCGCTGCTGTGGGCCGGCATTCTGCCTTACACCTTTGATATTCTCATCAGCGGCAGGCTCGATTATAACACACCGTCGGGAAATCAGTCCAGCTGTCTCCCCATAGTTCTTCTCATTCTGGGCGCCCTGGCCTATGGAACATGGCAGCTTCTCAAAATACTCAGCAGATTAATGGGCAGGGGTAACGATCATGTTATCTATTAAATTTAAATGGATGGATGCCCATAAATGAGGTATGATCGTTCAAAATTGACGCTTCTCAGATGTTCCAACTGCGGCAGCGATCTAAGCGGGCTTTCCACAGATGTAATATTCTACTGCTCCGAGTGCGGCAGATGCTGGATTTCCGGTGAGCGGCTCAGCCCGGTCAGTATTGAATTCCTGCGGATCGGCGGCTCTGATTCAATTTTTCTGCCTTTCTGGAAGGTTGATGCTTCCGTGAACATACTGAACCGTGTTTCGCGCAAGAGATCTTCATCATTAGTCACTGGCGTTTCTCGAGAGTTCACCGGCAGAGAGAGAGGGCTTACAGAATCTGATTCCGGTTCCCGACAGGTCAGGTTCATCTTTCCGGCGTTTTCAACGAATCTGGTACTCTCCACCGGAGTCAGAATGCACAGGGAGAACTTCCTGCCGGAAAAGGTGGAGGATGGAAAGCGCTTCATGGTTATCGGTGGTTCCGTAGGAATGGATGATGCCGCATTGCTGACCCGTGCAGTTGCGGTGGGTGTTGAAGTGAACAGAACCGATTACCTTGCATCCGTTGATCTTGAAATTGAAGTTCACTCTGCAGGTATTTATGCCATCGGGTGTACGCCCGGCAAGAATGTTTTTAGAATAAACGGCTCGGAGATCGGAATACTCTTTGCCGCTGTAAACGATTCAGATGAGATACTTAAGAAGAATCATGATTTTTCCGGTTGACCCACTTCTTGACTGAAGAAGGCTGAATATCTAATGTTGAGAATACAGATGACAGAAATCAGAAAGTATTATTGAACAGGAGCAGTGCATGTCAGGACATAATAAATGGAGCAGCATAAAGCATAAGAAACAGAAGGCTGACGCAGCCAGGGGCAAGATTTTCAGCAGGCTGGTCAAGGAGATATCTGTTGCAGCAAGGGAGGGTGGAGGAGACGTAGAAACGAATGCCCGGTTAAGGGTCGCCGTTGAAACCGCAAAATCCCACAATATGCCTTCCGACAATATCGAGCGAGCCATAAAGAGAGGGACAGGCGCCCTTGAAGGAATTACTTACGAGGAGATGACATACGAAGCCTACGGCCCTGGCGGAGTCGCTATAATTATTGAAGTACTGACGGATAACAAGAACAGAACCGCAGCGGAGATAAGACATATTCTTTCTAAGCATGGCGGTCATCTCGGTTCAAGAAACAGTGTAGCTTACATGTTCAGCAGGGTTGGAAAGATTATTATTGACGGAACCCGGTATACTGAGGATCAGGTACTTGAGGCCGGACTTGAAGCCGGCCTTGAAGACGTACAGAGAATTGACGAAGTAATCATCGCTTCCACAGCTTCCTCCGATGTCTTTGAGGTAAAGAACGCTCTTGTGGAGATGGGTGTTATTCCTGACAGCGCAGAGGTTACAAAGGAACCGGAGAACTACATTGGATTGGGTGCTAAGGAAGCTAAAAAGGCTCTTGAACTCCTTGAGACACTTGAAGATAGTGATGATGTTCAGGCAATTCATACCAATTTCGAAATGCAGGAAGAATAATTGCCTGAGGCTGGATCCCTAACCTATCTTGGCATAGACCCTGGATTGCGTATTACCGGATACGGAGTTCTGCGTTTTGCAGCCGGATCCATCGAACTTCTTGACGGAGGTACCATCAGATCTTCTGCGAATGACCCTCTTCCAGCAAGGCTGGATGAGCTCTACTCCGGACTTCTGGAGATTCTTGATAAATACAGGCCTGTGACTATGGGGCTGGAGAAGATCTATGCTCATTACAAGCATCCGGCTACGGCAATAAAAATGGCTCATGCCCGTGGCGTGCTCTGTCTTTCGGCAGTCCACAGGCAGGTGCATCTTGTTTCTTTACCCGCAACCAGGATAAAGAAGCTTGTTACAGGTAACGGAAGAGCAAGCAAGGAACAGGTGTCAGGAATGGTAAGGCATCTGCTGGGTTTGACCGTTGAAATTAAGCCAGATGATGTTTCAGATGCACTTGCAGTTGCTATAGCTGCTTACGAAAGTGAAAAATATGATAGAAAGTATAAGAGGCTCAGTAGAGAAAACGGCTGATTCCATTATTCATATACGGACCGGCCCGATTGTTGTTCGTATTCTGGCTCCAGGCTATTTCTTCAAAAGTGTATCTGCAGGGCAGGATGTAGATATTCCGGTCTACCTGCATCTGCAGCTGGAGGGTAACCGCATTGTTCCGTTGTTAGTGGGGTTTCCCGAAGTTCGAGACAGGGAGTTCTTCGAGAAGTTCATTTCGGTATCGGGAGTAGGAGTAAAGGCCGCGGTCAAAGCTCTTGAAAAACCACCTGATAGAATTGCTTCAGCAATAGCATCCGAGGACTATGATTACCTGACGACACTGCCAGGGATAGGAAAGAAGAGGGCCAGACAGATAGTAGCAGGTCTTCAGGAACAGATGGAGAAAATATATGGATCAGTTTCATCAGGAAGAACAGCTTCCGTCGCCGGTGGTGAAGCAAAAGCAGTTCTGAGACAACTTGGCGTGCCGGTGACTGAAGCTGATAAACTCATTGAAACAGCCTGTAGCGAGCTGGGCGAAGAAGCCGGAACATCGGATATTGTAAAACGCGCAATGAAGATCAGGAGCAGACAGTGAGCAGAGAATCAATCATTTCCAGGGAATCCCAGAAGATCGATGAGACTGCTGATGAAAGTACACTGGCTTCTCTCCGGCCTGAAAACCTCAGTGAATACATCGGCCAGGAAGCGGTAATACAGAAGCTGACAATTGCAATAAAGGCTGCTCTTGGCAGAGGAGAGCCCCTTGATCACATCCTGTTCCACGGCCCTCCCGGCCTTGGTAAAACCACACTGGCCCATATCGTATCCAACGAAATGAACGCCGGTCTGGTCTGTACTTCAGGACCTGCCCTTGAAAGAGCGGCTGACCTGGTCGGGATTCTGACCAATCTGCAGCAGGGGGATATCCTCTTTATCGATGAAATGCACAGGCTCCCAAGGGTGGTGGAGGAGTACCTCTATCCCGCTATGGAGGATTTCGTAATTGATATCGTGCTGGATCCCGGACCGCATGCCAGGACAGTAAGACTTGACCTGGCCGAGTTCACGATTGTAGGCGCTACCACCCGCGCGGGCCTTATTACCAGCCCCCTGAGAAACAGGTTCGGTCTGTCCCTGCATATGCAGTTTTATAGTACAAGCGAACTGGCAGAAATAACCAGAAGATCTTCCCGCATCCTGAACCTTGAGATAACCGACGGCGGAGCTGAAACCATCGCACTGAGATCCCGGGGCACACCCAGAATCTGCAACATGCTTCTTAAGAGGGTAAGGGATTTCGCCCAGGTTGAAGGTAAGGATGCAATTACGGAGGATGTTGCCGTTGAAGCCATGGATATTCACGGTGTAGACGAAGCGGGGCTGGACGGTCTGGACAGAAAGTACCTCAGCGTCATAATCAAGCAGTATACCGGTGGCCCGGTTGGAGTAGCAGCTATGGCCGCAACCCTTAATGAAGAGAAGGATACACTGATCGATGTTGTGGAGCCGTATCTGCTGATATCAGGGTTTCTTAACCGGACAAGCAGGGGCAGAATGACAACGCTCAAGGCCTACCGTCATCTGGGTCTGAAGCGCAGCAGCCAGGAAGAACTTCCTTTTTGAAAACAGCCGCCTCCCTTCTTCTTCATGCATGCTGCGGTCCCTGCATGACCGTTGTCTGTGAACAGCTTCAGAGGGAGGGTTTCGAAATAACAGCCTTCTTCTACAATCCTAACATACATCCCTGGAAGGAGAGGGAGAGAAGACTTCAGACACTTATCGATTACGCTGATTCGAATGGGATAAATCTTGTAATTGATAAAGAATACCCACTGGAAGAGAATATCAGGATGCTGCTGGATGCTGAAAACAGGTGTTATGCATGTTTTGAGGACAGACTTACAGCAACGGCTGACAGAGCTCGGGAACTTGGAATTGAGAATTTCTCCACAACTCTTTCCGTAAGCCCCTACCAGAACCAGTCATTTATAATGGAGGCCGGGAGTGCAGCTTCCGAGAAAAGCGGCGTCCGGTTCATTTACAGAGACTTCAGAGAGTGCTACAGAGAATCCATTCGAATCTCCAGGGAAGAGGAAATGTACAGGCAACCATACTGCGGATGCGTTTTCAGCGAACGGGACCGGTACCTCAAATTGAAATCACCCGGACAGATCTGAAACTTTCCAGCGGATAATGGTCAAGGATTAATTCCACATACAGCTATAGAACCACCAGCTTTCTGGTTTCATCGATTTCTCCGGTGCTGAGCCTGAAGAGGTACACTCCTGGAGCCAGATCGCTCCCTTCCGGGGATGTGGGCTAAATCAGAAAGCTATTTTAAACACGTCTGATTCGGACCCTTGACTTTGCATTACTTGAGTTGATAAAGTTGAATAGAGAGAAATATTAAAACAAATGTAGAATCCACATAATCGTGAAGTAAGTACCAAAATGGAACATTCTGTAATGAAAAAAACATGTAGAATCTGTGGCAACTCGGCGAATAATACTCCTTATATTGTTCGTGAAATGATGTTCGGATTTCGAGATGAATTTGAGTATTTCCAGTGTTCGAATTGCGAATGTTTGCAGGCGACTGAAATTCCTGAGACGTTAAACAAATACTATCCCACTGATTACTATTCATTCTCTGAGCCCACGCTTTCAAAACTAAACAAAATATGGTGGTTTTTCAAGCACCAAAGGACAGGTTATTACTTGAGTGGTAAAGGTATTATGGGAAGTATCCTGGTGAAGCTGTTTGGTGAGCCACGTCTTCCGAAATGGGTAAGATCTGCCGAAGTTCATGTGGATTCCAGAATACTGGATGTTGGATGTGGCGCTGGCCACATGCTTATATATCTCCATAAGAAAGGCTTCTCTGATCTAACAGGATTTGATCCGTATATTCAGGAAGATCACTATTATGAGAACGGGGTTCGGGTTCTTAAAAGAGACCTTGGCGAACCAAGTGAGTCCTTCGAATTCATAATGTTGCATCATTCTTTTGAACACGTTGCAGATCCCCTGAACACATTAAAAGCCCTTCATGAGAAGACAGAATACAAAGGACTTGTCATGATACGCATCCCTATTGCTTCATCATTTGCATGGAAACAATATAAGACAAACTGGGTTCAACTCGATGCTCCCCGGCACCTTTTCTTACACTCCATTAAAAGCATGGAACTGCTTTCCAAAGGTGCCGGTTTTGAGATTGAATCTATTGAATTCGATTCCGATGCATTTCAATTTTGGGGAAGCGAACAATATATAAAGGAAATTCCATTGCACGATAGAAGGTCCTATAAATATGGCTTAGATGGTTCCATCTTCACTAAGAATGACATAATGAGGTTTCAAAATAAAGCAGAAGAGCTAAATGCAGCTAAACAAGGTGACCAGGCATGTTTTCTTCTGCGGAAGATAGCTACTTAACCTAACAAATACACTGGATTGAGATCGCTGATTCTTTTGGTCAAGTTCGGGAAGCGGCGGTTATCTTGTCCGGTTCATCCCTTGTGCGAATATGCCTGAGCAGCAGTTCTATGGAGTCCGGATCTCGCACTGCCGTGTATTTCTTCATTTCCATCCCCTTCAGTCTTCTTCAATTAGCCAGCCTAGAAACTGCTCTTGATGGATCCCCAGCTGGAATGCTCAAGCGCAATTAACGAGAAGGAGAACTCGACGAGATGATAATTGAAAGAGTAATCACAGTAAGTCCAGAATATAGTACCGCTTGTTTCCGCATATGCGAGACCCGTGGAGAACAGGCAACTTACAGGGCAGGCAGCGGATCCGATGTAGCTAATTGTCGAGCCGTCCCATTCATAGAAGTATATGTTGTGTATGCTGTAAGTCGCAACCGCTATTCCCAGGTTGCTGCCGCAGGGAAACACAGTGATTCCACTTGGTTGATCTGAGATTTCTGGAATAGCGATATTCTCCTGCCCGACACCGGGCTGGAAGCGCCACAGTCCTCCACCTGTACCGTTAGTTTCCCAGTAATCGGTTCCATCGAAGTCCATTCCCCTTCCATCGGTTCCAGCGGGGTTGGT
>DAOWFD010000415.1 GCA_030638185.1 Candidatus Aegiribacteria sp. | reverse complement strand
GCAACAATACGCCGGATATCTCTGGGGTCAAGCTTTCTTCCTCGGATACTTACAAAAATAGTTTCAGGATCATCAGTGGAATCAGCTGTTAACTCGCTCCTGCTGTTAATCCATGACCGGAGTGATCTGCAGGTCAGCTCAGGAAGTGGTACGATTCTCTCTCTTTTACCCTTACCCATAACCCTTATCTCTCTTGCCTTCAGGTCCAGTCCTTTCAGCGTAACCGCAGCGGTTTCCGAGGCCCTGAGCCCTGCTCCGTAAAGCAACTCGACTATGGCCCGGTTCCGCCTGCCCAGAACTGTAGATTCATCATAGCTGTCGATAACCTGAAGTACCTCCCGGACACTGAGAAATCCGGGCAGCCTGACCGGTGTTTTAGGCATGGCTATCAGTTTTGCCGGATTATTGGAGGACAGTCTATCGGTTTCAAGCAGCCAGCTCCCGAATGTCCTCAGTGATGACACTTCCCTGGACAGAGACTTTGAGTCCAGCCCCCTTGACGCTTCATGTCGCAGAAATCTTCTGAGCTCAATTATAGTGAAGCTATCAAGAATACTACCTGCATCCTGCCAGTTATTGAATCTATAGAGATCAGCCCGGTAGGCCTTTACAGTATTTCCCGAGAATCTCCTGCCGTAAAGCAGGTCTCTGCAGAAATCCTCGATCAGGTCACAACTTTCTTCCTGCAACTGGGACACCAGATACCTTTCTTCTTATTCTTCTCGACCAATATAGGGAAGCCGCACCTCGGGCAGGTTTTGTCAAGTGGCCTGTTCCAGACAGCGTATTCGCATTCAGGATATCTGTTACATGCATAGAAAAGCCTTCCTTTGCGGGACATTTTCTCAACAAGTTCTCCACTGCATCCTTCCCCCGGGCATGGAACACCTGTTGGAACAGGTTCTGTATGCTTGCATTTCGGATGGTTCGAGCAGCTGAGGTATTTTCCGTACCTTCCGGTTTTCAGCAACAGGCTTCCGCCGCATTCAGGGCATTTCCTGCCTTCGTATTCCGATGAACTATCTTCTTCAACCGGTTGTGAGTACCTGCATTTTGGAAAGGACGTACAGGCTCTGAATTTTCCATATCTGCCCCATCGAATAACAATAGGGGCGCCGCATTCAGGACAGGTCTCTCCCGTTTCCTCCTGAAGATCGTTCCTGAAACTCTCAGTGTTCTTCATTGCCATTTGCAGGGAGGATTCAAGTGGAAGGCTCAACTGCTTCAAAGCACCAGGATAGGTTTCAGTGCCCTTCGCGACCGAATCAAGGAGTTCTTCCATTCTTGCGGTGAAATCCACTTTGAAAATATGGGGAAACATCCTGACCAGTAGACGTATTGTGGTTGTTCCAAGCTCAGTGGGCCTTAGGACTTTTCCATCCTTCTCCACATATTCTCTTTTTCTTAGTGTTTTTATTGTGCTTACGTATGTTGAGGGTCTTCCTATACCAACTTTCTTCATTTCCGCTACAAGTCTTGCCTCCGAGAATCTTGGAGGTGGAGATGTGAACTTCTGCTCCTTATCGAAGGATTCAAGCAGAACCTTTCCCTTTTTCAGTTCCGGCAGCTGGTTCTTTGTCTTAATGAATGCCGGATCGATCATGGAAAAACCACGTTTCACGAGTATCTCCCCTATAGCGCTGAATTCAAGCCCTGCGCCCGATACTGTTACCGTAGTATTGCTGATTTTCGCGTCATTAAGCTGGGTAGCAGCGAAGCGATTGAAGATAAGCCTGTACAATGAAAGCTGAGAAGGTGTAAGGACAGATACAAGCTTTTCAGGAGTAATCCGGATATCCACAGGTCTTATGGCTTCATGGGCATCCTGTGAACCCTTTGAACTTCTGTACCTTCGTGCTTTCGCAGGCAGTGCATTCGAGCCGTACTTTTCCGCTAGGTATTCCCTGCAACTCTTCAGACTTTCAGGGCTCATCCTTACTGAATCAGTACGCATATATGTTATGAGACCCCTTCTTTCGCTGCTGCCGAAGGATATACCCTCGTAAAGCTGCTGGGCGATCGACATGGTTCTCGATGGAGAGAAGGAGAGCTTGTTTGACGCGGTCTGCTGAAGTGTGCTGGTGATAAACGGTGGAGGGGGTGAAATGGATTTCTCTCTGGAAATGACCTTCAAGATCTCCCAGTTTATACCTGTCTCCTTCATCCTTTCGATGATGCGTTCAGCTTCATCTTCGCAAGATGGATGCTTTCCCGGTTTCCCTGATGATTTTTCATCGATCCTGGAAAGTGAAGCAGTGAAGGAACTGTCTCCCTGGGTAAAGTCTGCGTGGATCAGCCAGTATTCAACCGGTTCGAAGCTGTCTATAATATCCTCGCGCTCCTGTATCATCCTCAGAGCTACGGATTGAACTCTTCCGGCACTCTTGCCCTTCCCCATTATCCTCTGGAGCCAGGATGAAATCTTGTAACCCACAAGCCGATCCATAACTCGTCTTGCCTGCTGAGCATCCACGAGCTGCATGTCTATGGAACTTGGTTTTTTAAGAGATTTTAGAACGGTATCTTTCGTTATAGCGTTGAATCTAAGCCTGCTGAAAACTACGCCTTTTCTTTCCAGTATCTGCGATAGGTGCCAGCAGATAGCCTCTCCTTCCCGGTCAGGGTCAGCAGCGAGAAATATCCTGGAGTATCCTCTTGCTGTCTTCTTGAGCTGGGTTACGGTTTTTCTTTTCTCCGGCAGTATCGAATAGGTGGGTTTGAAACCGTCAGTTTCATCAACTCCCAGATAGTTCCTCGGAAGATCTCTCACATGGCCGTATGAAGCTACTATCTCGTAGCTGTCACCAAGATAACCGCGGAGGCTTCTGGCCTTTGCCGGTGATTCAATGATTACAAGGTTCTTCTTCTTACTCATATATCTTTCATGACTGCAGAATTATTGGGAATATTACCTTATCGGAGAGTTTTCCGAAAGGGTACATGATCAGTTCAGATCTGTCATCCACTCTAGGATCCTACCGGTGATCAGTTCCGTTGTTTCCGGTATGACCGCCTGTTTTCTCTGAAGGAAGTACGGACTGCTGGATCTTGCGAGGACACAGAAACTGTCAGCTGTGAAGGAGAACATGTCCGCATCGTAATACTGGTTTTCTCTGTAGTACAGAACCATCTGGTCAACTATTGTTGAATCGAGCATTGTGCCGAGAGTGCCCAGTAGGGCTGCTCTTTTTTCCGCCGGTTCAGGATGGAGTATGGATATTAGAAGAATATCGAATCCGTCATATGTGCGGATCAGCGAGATGCCGTCGAGCTCTATGGAGTAAACGGATGCCAGTTGACCCAGGAATTCCGCAATGAAGGGCAGGGAATCCTTCTGAATCTCTATGCCGGCAACAGGGGATGAGGTAAGAGTTCTTGGCAGGGAATAATCCTCATCTATTACAAGGGAATCGGGCACGGAGATTTCAGTAAGTGAAATGTATCCTACGGATATTATTGTATCCGCCAGCAAAGAATCATCTGGAGTAACAATTGTATCAGCTACCAGAATAAGGGTTGTATCAGGAACCTCGACCGAATCGGCCCCATTGGAGGTATCCACAGATAAAACTGCTGTGTCTTCCGTGATGGTAGCCGGGGAAGAAAAGAGATGCATGGGATCGATTATCACAAACGCTGCAACCAGAATAAGAAAAATCAGAATACTGGCCTGCAT
>DAOWFD010000336.1 GCA_030638185.1 Candidatus Aegiribacteria sp. | reverse complement strand
GGAAACGGCCGATGATGAGGCAATAAGAGTATTCCCCTCCAACCTGAGAGAACTCCTGCTTGCTCCGCCGCTGGGTTCGAAAAACGTTCTGGCCATAGACCCGGGTTTCAGGACAGGCTGCAAGATTGTATGTCTCAATTCACAGGGATCGGTTCAGTATAATACGACGATTTTCCCCTTTATGTCTAAAGCGAAAAGGTCAGAGGCCGAGGAAACCGTAATCGGACTTACAAAGAAATTCGGATCGAAATTCATCGCGGTGGGTAACGGGACTGCCGGAAGGGAAACCGAAGCATTTCTAGGAGAGACAGATCTGCCGGAGGATATTAAGGTTATCCTGGTAAATGAGAGTGGGGCATCCGTCTATTCAGCTTCCGAGGTTGCCCGGGAGGAATTTCCAGACTTTGATATTACTGTCAGGGGAGCTATTTCAATTGGAAGAAGGCTTCAGGATCCCCTGGCGGAACTTGTAAAAATCGATCCGAAGTCTATCGGAGTTGGCCAGTATCAGCACGATGTAAACAGTAAAAAACTTCAGAAGGCTCTTGATGACACGGTTGAGAGCTGTGTGAACAATGTTGGAGTTGATGTCAACACCGCGAGTCCCCAGCTTCTATCCTACGTATCAGGTCTTTCTGAACGGGTGTCAAGGAATATTGTTAAATGGAGAGAGAAAATCGGGTCATTTCCCGACCGTCAGGAATTACTGAAAGTTTCAGGCCTGGGGACGGTTGCATTCGAGCAGTCCGTCGGTTTTCTCAGGATCAGGAGTGGACAGAACCCGCTGGATGCAAGCGGTGTTCATCCTGAAAGCTATTCTGTGGTGGAGCGGATGGCGGGATCGAAAGATTCGAGTATTGCGGAACTGATGCGCTCGGAGAATGCCCGTAAATCGATAGATCTGAGGAATTTTGTAGACGGGAAAACCGGTCTTCCTACTCTGCGTGATATCATGAAAGAGCTGGAAAAGCCAGGCCGGGATCCCAGGAAATCTTTCCATGTGTTCAGTTTTGCTGATGTACATGACATTAAGGATCTTGAAGAGGGTATGATACTTCCCGGCATAGTAACAAATGTAACGAATTTCGGTGCTTTCATTGACGTGGGAGTACATCAGGACGGGCTTGTTCACATAAGTCAGATGGCTGACAGATACGTCAGGAACCCCGCGGATATAGTCTCAGCAGGAGAAAAGCTCATGGTAAGGGTTCTGGAGGTGGATATAAAGAGAAGCCGTATATCCCTTTCCATGATCGGAATTGAAAGCTAATAAATATTACTATTCAATATCAGTAATGCGTCAGTCCGACCTCGAATCGGGTTAGAAGCGGTGGGGGAGTAATTCGGCCAGAGTATAGTACTTGATCGAATGGAGTGTTGCCACCATCACAGGGAAATCATCATCGCAGAATTCAGCAAGCACCTGCCTGCAAGCGCCACATGGAAGAGGTTCACCGTCAGGTGAGTATATCAGGATCCTTCTGAATTCTTTCTTCCCGCAGGAGACTGCTGAGAAAACCGCTGCCCTTTCGGCACAGACGGTAAGGCCGTAGGAGGAATTCTCGACATTGACTCCAATATGCAGCCCTCCTACATTATCTTCAATAACCGCGGTTACATGAAATTTCGAATATGGACAGTAACTATTTTTGACTGCTTCCTTCGCCTTCGCTAGAAGTTCTTCGGTATCGTTGAACATTTTCAGAAGGTTCTTTCAATAAAGGGCAGCGACCTGAGCTTATCGTTGGCGTTGCGCAACCTGAGAGAAATAACCTCTGAGAAGGCACGAAGTACTTTCAGGCCTATCCTGGGATTTTCATTCATTATGGAGGCCACCTCGGCATGCTGGATCATGGCCAGTTCCACCCTTGTGTGTGCGTATACGGAGGCGCTTCTACTCCTGCGGTCAAGAAGAACCATCTCACCGAAGAAATCTCCTGTTTCCAGGATCCCAAGTATCTGCTCGATCCCCTCGTAGGTTCTTTTTGTGACACGGACTTTGCCGGACAGAATCAGGTAAAGGTATTCACCCTGGTCATCCTCACGGATGATAACGCTGTTGGGAACAAGGTCTGAATACTGGGTGTTGCTGACAAAAGAGTTGAGTTCTTCCGGTTCCAGGTCCCGGAAGAGGTAAGCGGATCTGAATACATCGAGATGCGCCTGTGTAAATTTACTGCTCATGTTCTTTTTCCTTTCTTCTAGGAGTACAAAACACTATTCATTTATATCAAGACAATTTGTCCAGGTCCACAAAAACAGTTTTCTCCCTGGAGTATACAACCTGTCCTGGTTTTCCCTTCCTTCTACGATTAACATACTGAACCCTGGTATAGTCAACAGGGATCACTCCGGAGGAGGCTCCGCAGCTCCTCGCAGCTTCAACCGCCGCTTCAAGTATTATCTCTCCAGGCGGATTGTCCGTCCTTCCATCGAGTTTGAGAACCACATGGGCACCTGGATAACCCCTTGCATGGAACCAAAAATCGCCCCGTTTTCCCATTCTGAAAGTAACCTCCTCGTTCTCCCGTGCATTTCTTCCGGAAAAGCATCTCCAGCCGCAGCTGAGTACTTTCGCCTCTATCATTCTCCTACGGTCATCCCGATCTCTTTCTTTCTTTCTGTGATTCCTTAGGAGTGCTTCCAGTTCTTCAACCGTAAGGTCAGGTGCCACGGAGAGAGACCTTTCCAGAGATTTTATTTCATTCAATGCATTACGCTTATGCTTTTCAAGATTGCGCTTTTCCTTTCCCGTATTGGATGCCTTCCTGAAAAACCTGGCGGCATTAGATTTGAGAGACCTGAAAGGTTTCAGCGGGATTTTGTGTTCGCAGCCGTTCCAGTCCTTCAGCTCTATCTCCTTGAGGCCTTTTCTTGAATTATTCCCGGTTGAGAGAAGCAGGCTACCCCAAGTTCTGTACTTCTCAGGCGATACAAGTCTATCTAAAGCGGCTATTACGCCTGTAAGTCTTCTGCGCAGGACTGATATTCTTTTACGGAGAATGGCTGTCCATGTTTCTAGCCTGTCTTTCCTGATGCCGGTTGATTCTCCGGTCATCCTTGCGGAAAGCGGGTTCCTCATAGGTTCTCCCTCGCCCAGTTCGATCGGCAGGGGGCCATCAGGACCCTGCCAGGGGCTGAAATTCTGTTCCAGCAGAGCCTTCTCCAGTTCCGTCACCGTTTCGATCAGAGGTTTTTTACTGATCTCCGATTGTCGGATCAGGGCTCCGGCGGTAACCGGGCCTACTCCTTCAAGCATTTTGTAAAGCAATGCAGGGAAATTACTACCATCTTCAATAGATCTTCTTAGTTCAATGGAAGAGCTCCATGACCCCGGAGACAGACCCGAAGATGGTGGTGGTACATAGGCCTGTCCGGGGGCTACGGTTCTGTACCTGCTAATTCGCGTGGATACCCTCCGGTGACAGGCAAGAATCCTGTTGTCTTCACTCCTGAGCAGGATAACGTTGGCGTTCCTGCCGGTGACCTCAAAAATAAGAGTAACGTCTGAACTGCCGTAGAGAAGAACGCTTCTGAAGCATATATGCAGTATTCTGTCCGCGCCCGGCTGAAGCAGATCCCTGACCTCGGCCCCTTCAAGGTGATGGCTCCATGCCGGAGAAGGTAGTTCAGTCATTTTCCCGGTCCCGCTCCACCAGAGTCCTGGTGAATCCGGTCTGGCACTCAGAACAAGGATACCGTCGTCGAACAGAAGACCGAATCCATCCCTAATAACGGGGCAGCCGATCTTCCTGCATATCCTTCCCATGATCAGGTCTTTCAGAGGTGGCAGCAGGGCGCTCAGGAAAACTCCGTCCACCGAAGACTCCTTTCAAGACAGATGACTGGTAATACCTTTGAATTATGTTTAATATACTTCCTGCTGTATGATGTTGTCCGAATCACCGTACTTGAGGAGAATATCTACCGAATATTCCAGACCCAGTGACAGTGACCAACGATGTATCCTGCGAAGAAGGTTCCTTACTTCAAGGTTGGAAAAGCTCTTAAGGACAAGGCGTTTTAATCCGCATTTGAACCAGCATATGGAAATGTCCTAGGATCCTTCTCTCTTTGTATATTAGTTCCATGAAGTGGTCAGCTATCGTCACGACTTACAACAGTGGACAGGTTATCGGCAGGGCTCTTGAATCCCTGTTCTCGTTGCCGTCCGGGGAAAAGCCATTCGAAGTTGTGATTGTTGATAATTCTTCGTCAGATAATACTATCGATATACTAAAATCTTATAAAATGCCGATAAAAACTATATACAACAGGCAGAATCTTGGACTTTCAAGAGCAAATAATATGGGAGCGGCGGAGTCCACGGGTGACAGTCTTTTATTCCTGAATCCGGATGTTGAGATGGTTGCGGGGGCTGTAACTGTATTGCAGGAGTTTCAGGAAGCAAATCCAGAGGCAGCTATCATCGGACCCCGAATGGTGGATGAAAACGGAGTCAGACAATCCACTGCAAGAACCTGGCCTACTCCTCTGGTAATAGCATCAAGAAGAACATCTTTCGGAGGCACTGCGTATGGCAGAAAGATAAGCTATAATCATATGAACCGGTTCAATTCATCCGACACTCCGGTGAAACCTCACTGGCTGGTGGGAGCAGCCATGTGGCTTACTCCCCACGGGCGGGAGAGAGTTGGCCTTATGTCCGAGAAGTATTTTCTCTATTTTGAAGATGTTGAATGGTGCTGGCGAGCCTGGAAAAGAGGCATGGAGGTGTGGTATATCCCCCGAGCGGAGATCAGGCATGTCTGCCACAGAGAGAGCAAATCCGGGGGCAGGACTCTCGGTTTACATCTGAGGAGCATGCTCAGGTTCCTGGCCACGCATCCCGGTGTTCTGTTCGGCGCCGGACCGGGAGGGAATAAGTGAAGGGACATAGAAGGAATCTGCTTTGGTTGCTTCCTGTGACGGATCTTGCACTTATTACTGGAATATTTATGGGTGGATTCTGGGTGAGGCATTCGCTTCTTGTGGATCTCATGGGATCGGATTTCAGGCTTTCAGTCTATCATTACTTTTTGACCGGTCTGGTGCTCGGCTCTGTACAGGTGGCATTCATGGCTGTATTCGGGGTTTACAGGCGTGAATTCGGCCTTGGCATGATAGAAGAAGTAGCTGGCGTGATCAGAGGCGCCCTTATGGCGGTGCTCTTCACCCTTGCAACAACATTCATAACCCGGCAACTCCTTTTCTCCAGATTCGTGCTGATCTTCTCATTCCCTGCTTCGGCACTCCTCCTGAGTTACTGGCACTCACAGTTCAGGAAATTCAGCAGTAGAATGGGCAAACCTTCGAGAGTGCTGATAATGGGCCTGTCAGACAATGCCAGGCAGCTTGGGGTTTTTATGGAAAACCGTGCACAGCTCCCGTACATTGTTGTGGATTATGTAGATCCGGATACGCCCGCTGAAAACATTGCAGAAATGATAAGGAAAAATGTCATCCAGGAACTTGTGATTGCGAACCATTCAATTCCTACCGATAAATTGTCCGCCGTGATTCTCAGCTGTGAAAAGCTCGGAGTCCAGTACAAGATAGCAGCAGACATCTTTGCGATTGTGAGCCTCACAGCGAGGGTGGCTCACATGGGCGGAACAACACTTATTGAATCGGTTCCAGCTCCCCTCTCCGGATGGGGATTCGTGCTGAAGAGGGTAACTGACCTGTTCCTGTCTTTCCTCTTCATCGCATTTTTATCCCCCGTTTTCATTTTTACAGCACTGAGCATTGTAATCGATTCCGGCTTTCCAGTCTTCTACAGACAGACAAGACTTGGTAAGGGCAATAAACCTTTTAGAATGCTTAAATTCCGTTCCATGCGCGTGGGAGCCCACGAAGAGAAATCGACTCTTTCGAAACAGAACGAATCCGCTGGCCCTCTGTTCAAGATCAGGAACGATCCGCGAATAACAAGAGCGGGAAGATTCATTCGCAGGTGGTCCATAGACGAGCTTCCGCAACTGTTCAATGTTGTGTCTGGAAAGATGAGCCTTGTTGGTCCCCGTCCCCCTCTTCCCGAAGAGGTGGAGGAATACAGCAGAAGAGATTTCAAGAGACTCCACACCATACCGGGTGTCACCGGTGTATGGCAAATATCAGGCAGAAGCAACCTGGGCTTCGATGAAATGGTAAAATTGGACCTGTACTATGTGGACAACTGGTCCATCTGGATGGACCTTGCCATTCTGATGCTTACACCGTTAGCAGTGGTTACCGGCTCCGGCGCGTACTAATCCTCATTGAAGACTACTGGATCGGTAAACCTGCTGTAAATTCTTCCACTGTTGCATTCATGGAACTAACCCGGATTCATCTGGAAATACCGGGTAATCATTAAGCACTGAATCAATATCAAGAATGGCCTTTGCCAGTCCGTGTTGATGCGATTGTCCTGCCTTCTATTCCATCTCCTCAGAGTACTGGTATATGGGTTTAACAGGTACTTCCTCGATAAAAACAAGAGTCAATTCGCGTGTAGTCAGCATCTCTTCACCACGGGCTCCGGTGGAGTCTGGATGTTGGATCAAATCATGCGAAGGTTCACTAACAGCCACTCGATACAGATAGCCTGGCTTCGTTCCATCGTGCCTGATCTCAACATTACGTTTTCCACTGTCTGTGTTTTCCTGGACATCGATCTCTAGAATACTTGGTTTGTGCGAAAATGCTCTAGCAAGAGTAATCACTGGAGTCACGGTTGATCCAGTACGCAACGATGACAATTTCACAGGGCTGCCATGGAACCAATCAGTATGGCGTTTAGAAGTCATCTGTGCAGCTTCGATAGTTACTCGCATGTACTATTTCTCCTTCAGCATAACAGGGATAAGCCTCCAATATTCGCAGTACGTGTTTTCTCATTCGTTAGATTTTTCAAAAGGCTCTTTCAGGTATTTCTTTGCGGAATCAACAGCTCCCTGATAGTTTATGTTCAAATCAATCACTTTTTCATATTCTGTTATCGCAAGTTCTCGCATCCCTTTTATATCGTAGCAATTCCCTAACAAATTGTATGCCCAGGTTTTAATTACTGACATAATGCTTCCAGCTTTGCCCGTTATGCATTTCTGGAATGCCGCTATCGCATTGTCGTAATCTTCCTTATTCATGTAAATCT
>DAOWFD010000133.1 GCA_030638185.1 Candidatus Aegiribacteria sp. | reverse complement strand
CGCAGCGTGATAATGGCGCTTGCGTCTATTATCATGCGAGCAAGAAGCTCCAGCCATTTGTTATCGAGGCGCTGCGCCGAGATCAAATGTCTGAGAGCATCAACTCAGCCTGGCGTTACCGGGTGCGCAGCGCCCGGTAACTACAGGGAAACAGGCGGCAACCCGTTTTTCATTGAGGAATTGATAAAATCCCTGGAGGAAAATGAAGCGTTCACCTGGAATAAGGGAGAACTATCATTTGATGAGAACAGAAAAACAGTTATTCCCCATTCAATCAAGGGTGTAGTCGACAGGAAACTGGGAATGATGAGCCATCAGGCACGCGAATTACTGGAGTATGCGGCAGTAATCGGCAGGGAGTTTACTTTTGCTTTCCTGCGCGATCTGACCGTGATGAATGAGGGACAGCTATTTGATCTCCTGGATGAGATACTGGGTATGAGGTTTTTGAAAGAGTATGACGGAGAACGGTTCTGCTTTCCGGAAGATGTAATCAGGGAAACAATATATCAAAAGATAAACAAAGTTAGATTGAGTCGCTATCACCGGACAATTGGAGAGAAACTGCGTAGCATCAATAAGGACAGTATCGATGAGATAGTTGATGAGTTATCGTATCATTTCTATTTATCTGGAAATAAAGCAGAGACAGTTAAATACAGCATTCAAGCTGCGGATCGGGCAAGAGATTCCTATGCAAATCAGGATGCTATCAGGTATTACAGCAGAGCACTTGAGTGTTTGAAAGATGCGGCGATTGAAGATGGAGATCTGAAAGAGATCGAGTGTTTGAAGAAACGAGCTGATGTGCTGAAGTCTATCGGAGATACCGAGAGGGTGATAGGGGATCTGGAAAAGGCAATCAAAAAAGCGAGAGAGACAGGTAACGGGATCAAGGAAGCGGAATGTCTTCTCGCGTTTAGTGAGGTTTGCCAGAACAGGGCTCAATACATTGAAACTGAACAGAAAGCTGAGAAGGCTCTCGAGATCTATCGGGAGCTGAATGACAGGAAAGGTGAAGCATCATGTTTCACTCAGATTGGCTGTTCACACTGGAGTCGAAGTGAATACTCACAGGCACTGGAGTTTTTTCAGAAGTCACTCAAAATTCAGGGGGGAATAAGGTATCGCAAGGGTGAAGCAGTCAATTTCAACAGTATCGGCATTGTATATGGTGAGATTGGCGAATACTCCAAAGCCCTGGATTATTTCAATAGATCGTCAGAAATAAAAGAAGAAACTGGCGATCGCCTGGGTGTGGCAGCAAGCCTCAATAATATCGGTATTGTCTATGACCATATAGGAGACCATTCAGAGGCTTTGGATTTCTATCAACAGGCGCTGGAGATGATTGAAGAAATAGGTGACCTGAGGGGAGAGGCAATAACTCTCAATAACATCGGTATAGGTTCGCTCTGTCTTGGCGATGAATCCAGGGCTCTGAGAAGTTTCGAACGTTCACTGAAAATAGTCGAAGGGATTGGTGACCGCAGAATTGAAGCGGCATGTCTCATTAACATAGGTATTATCTATGATCATCTTGGTGAGTTGTCCAGAGCTATGGAAACCTACCGATGTTCAGAGCAGATACAGAAGGAGATCGGTGATCGTGAAGGAGAGGCAGCAAGTCTCCTGAGTATAGGTGATATTTTCACACAGCAGGGCGAATATTCAGATGGTGAGGAATACTATGACAGAGCTCATTCGATTGCCAGGGAAATCAAATCGAAGATGCTTCTGGCCTTTATCAACCTTGGTTATACGATACTCCGACTGGAAAGAGGTGATCCGGCTGGAGCTGAAGAGAGCCTGAAGCAGTCCATATCTCTTAAGGATGAACTTGCTTCAAAGGATATAGATGCTCATGTACATTTGGCGTCAGGTCGCATTTCTTCAAAACTGAAAAAGTGGGAAGAAGCTGAATCCTCTTTCAGGGAATCAATAACCGTATTTGAGAATATCGGAAACAGCTTCAATCTTGGCCAGGTCTACTATCATCTGGGTCTGATGTTCAATGAATCCGCTGAACAGGATAAGGCACATAAAAGCTTCGACGAGGCACAGGAAATATTCGGGAAACTCGGCTCACACAGATGGATTGAAAAGATCAAGGCGGGAAGAGAAACACAGAACACGTGATCCTTCCGTGTCTGTCGTTGAAGCTGAGATCACCTGCGCAGAAAGCGATATGCAGTTCATTGTGAAAATCGGAGAAGTACCCTTTTCCAGACGAAGATATCCGTGAAGCTTACTTTAATGAACGCGGTTTTCGGTTTTCAGTCCATGGAAGGAGATGATTGGTAATGATGTTGATAGTACTGATTCTTGCGGCAAGTGCGCCGGATACACTGTGGGCTAACGTTACAAGCGGCGGTGTTTATTCAACTGTTGATATCGGCGATATTGACGGAGATGGTGTCCCCGATGTGGTCAGTGGTGTGTATTACTTTGATGATGAACCTACAATGTGGTGCCTTTCAGGTGCCGGTGGGGATGTCCTCTGGACCAGTGACCAGTACAACGGAATCTACCAGGATGAGGGTCTTGCAGGAGTGCCTGATATGGATGGAGACGGTTACGGAGATATTCTGATGGTCACACCGGGCGGTTATGCCCCTCCAGGAAGGTGCATGATACTGATTTCGGGGAAAGACGGGTCCCTGATATGGCAATGGAGCGCGTACGGTAACATCCCCACTGGAGCTGGCTGGGGCTACAGCTGCTGCTTGATGGAGGATCAGACTGGCGACAACCTTCCGGAGTTCCTCGGCGGATTCGGTTCTACCGGGTCTGCCAACACCTCTGCTGCAGTATGCATGAATGGAGCTTCCGGGGATACCCTCTGGACCAGAACCACAGCGGATGCGGTTATGGATGTACTTGCCGTACCGGATGTAACTGGTGACAGTGTACAGGAAATTTGTCTTGGCATAGGGGGGAGCTCCCACACCGATTATACACTTGAACTGGTTGACGGCTCCGACGGATCCCTTATCTGGAGCAGGAACGGCGGTGGAGACGTCATGTGCGTATCAGCCGTTGACCGTGAGGACACCTTCCCCTGGCTGGTGAGCAGTTCCTTCAATGGAGAAGTTCAATGTTACAGCCTCGGCGGCGATTCACTCTGGGCAAGGGATATCGGCGGAATGCTTCTTGATGTTGAAGCGGGACCTGACCTCAATGGTGATGGAATTGCCGAAATTGCCGTTGCCGGAGACAATTCTGGAACCTTATGTTTCGATGGAGCCACCGGAACCACTTTATGGGGTTATGCCACAGGCTCGAATACCTGGAGCGTAGCCTGGGCTGATTCAGTTTATACGGGCGGCTCATGGGTTCCATGCATCGTTGGCGGAAGCGTCAACGGAAGAAGGATAACACTTGTTGATGCTTTCAGCGGGGATCTTATCTGGGAGCAGCCATTCACCGAGAGGGTGTACAATGTAAGCACCATGTACATGGAAACTATTTCCCCTTCGCCAATTGTGCTGGCGGGCCTGCAGGATCAGCAGAGTCAGCCCTATCATACCTGGGCTTTTCTGTCCTCCGTCGGAACATCCTGCGGGGAAAGCCCGCATGGAAATTTTACTGGAAGTATAGTCCAGAGGAATCCTTCGGAATGTATTATGATACTTACTCCACCGGAGGGTGGGTGGAACTGCGGGATCTACGACCTTTCCGGTCGTCTCGTATGGTCGGGTAAGCTCAGCGGTGATGAAACCGTTGATGTATCATCATGGAATTCCGGCTGTTTCCTTGTAATGCTGTCCAACGGTTTCGTTGAGTTGAAGAAAACGGTAACAGTCCTGAACTGAGCGTAGGAATTGAGGTTATCTTGCCTGAAACGGTCATTCGTGTTGAAAACCTGAGAAAAAGCTACGGAGAGGTGCATGCAGCGGACAGCATCTCCCTTGAAGTATCAAGGGGGGAGATATTCGGCATAGTGGGGCCCAATGGTGCCGGTAAAACCACAACCATGGACTGCATCGTAAGCATGCGCAGACCCGATTCGGGATCTATCAGCGTACTGGGCCTTGATCCCTTAAAGCAGCGAAAGGCTCTCCTTAAAAAGGTAGGCATCCAGCAGCAGGAATCCGAACTCCCCGATAGAATGAAGGTAAGAGAAGCCATAGAGCTGTTCTCGTGCTTTTACGGGAATTCTACGGATGCTGCCGTCCTTCTCTCAAGACTGGGGCTGTCGGACAAGAAGGAATCGTACTTCTCAGCCCTGTCAGGAGGGCAGAAGAAAAGGCTTTTCGTAGCGCTATCCCTGGTCGGTGATCCTGAAATAGTATTCCTTGATGAATTGACAAGCGGCCTTGATCCCCGGTCGAGACGTTCGATGTGGGATCTTGTCAGGGGATTGAGGGATGACGGCAAAACCGTTTTTATGTCCACGCACTACATGGATGAGGCGGAGAAGCTCTGTGACCGCGTAGCCATAATCGACAGGGGGAAAATCGTCGCCATGGATACCCCGGAATCACTTATCAGGTCCCACGCTTACTCTCTGAGTGTTGTCATGGGCATTCCCGATAGTTTCAGCGAGAGTGAGCTGGAATCAATAGCCGGAGTGATCGAGGTTTTCAGGGAGGGTGGAAAGACCATTGCCCGTGTACGGGACAGCTCGGCAGTAGTTGGAATCGTGAAGATGCTCGTTGACAGTGAAATTGAACTTGGGAATTTCCATACTGAAAAATCCACTCTGGAGGATGTTTTTCTGAAACTGACAGGAAAAGAGATAAGGGACTGATATGCTTCAGCGATATTTCAGACTGACCCGAATGGAGTTCGTCCTCTACCTGAGGGACCCGTCGGGTTTCTTCTTTACGTTGATATTCCCGCTGCTGCTTATGATGCTTTTCGGAAGTATCTGGGGTAATGACCCATTTCCGGGAGAAAATTTCGGATACATAGATTTCGCTGTTTCCGCTTTTATAGGGATAGTGATATTAACCAGCGGTATCATGAACCTCACTACAAGCATAGCAGCTTACAGGGAGAAGGGAATTCTCAGAAGGTTCAAAGCATCTCCAATCTCTCCACTGCTGGTTCTGACGGCGGAGTTATCATCACTTTTTCTGATTACAGTGGCCGGGATGATCCTTCTGCTCGCGGCTGGAGTGCTTGTTTTCGGAATGCGATTCTACGGCAGTATTCCAGAAGTGTTTCTGGCATTCGTTCTGTCCACACTCAGTATATCCGCACTCGGATTCATTCCGGCCAGCCTGGCCCCCACCGCCCGTAGCGGTATGCTTATCGCCAACGTCATATATTTTCCCATGTTGTTCCT
>DAOWFD010000389.1 GCA_030638185.1 Candidatus Aegiribacteria sp. | reverse complement strand
GTTTCAATGCCCTCCGGTAGTGTTCCATAGCTTCCTTTATGCGTTCCTTGGTTCTGAAGGTGTTACCAAGGTTACCCAGTGCGATCCCCTCGCTTCTACGGTCCCCAACTTCTTTGTATATCTTCAGTGCCTTCTCGTAATACTCAATTGCTTCATCGATCATATCCTGATCCAGGTAGAGGTTGCCAAGGTTTCCCAGCAGAACCCCTTCTATTCTGCGATCTCCAACTTCCCTGTTTATTTCAAGAGCTCCCTGGAAATATTCACCGGATTCCTGCAGATTGCCCTGAATTCGAGTCAGTATGCCCATATTTCCCAGTTCTATGCCTTCATTCTTCCGGTCACCGATCTTCCTGTGCAGACCAATTGCTCTTCGATAGCAGTCCAGGGCTTCTTCCAGGCGACCGGTAATCCTGAATACATTTCCAAGTGCAGACTGTATCTTGCCTGTCCATTCCTTGAGCTCATTATCTTCTGCGATATTCCGCATTCTGACCAGCAGTTGCTCCTGTTCATTTCTTTTCCCAAGGAGCTCAAGAGTCCTGTTCCTCAGAAAGAGTACCTCAAGAAGCTGCGCGCTTCGTTCAAGCCCTTCCGGATCCTTACACAGCCATAATTCAAGTTTTTCTGACAATCCAAGGGCAGTGTCATGCTGATAGTTCAAAACGGTATGATTGAGATTTCTGATGCCCCATCGAATGGCCTTCTTCCTGATTTCGGCCTTTCCCCAGTGATAGGTCAGCATTGCAGCTGTCTCGTATTCCTCTTCGGAATACATTTCCTCGATCAACTGGGCAGCAATCCGGTGAAGCAGCTTTCTGTTGCTCTCAAGAATGCTGTTGTATGCGGTATCGTGAATAAGGATATTCCGGAACATGTATTTCTGTTCTGAAGCAGTACCTGTATCTATGATGAATCGCCTGCGTACGAGATTGCTGAATACACTCTGGCCTTTTTCCTCAAGCGAAAGCTCCTCAATCAACCTGTTGTAAAGCTTCAGCTTGAATTCAATTCCAAGCACTGAGGACTTCTGAAGAGCACTCTTCCATTCCTCGGGAAGACGATCCAGTCGGGATTGAAGCAGTCCTGCAAGGGACGAAGGTATGTAAATAGCGTTCATCGTGCTGCTGAAATTCCATCCTTCGCAATTCTCACGCAGTATGTCCGATTCAACAAGATCAAGGATAAGTTCCTCCAGAAAGTATGGATTGCCTTCCGCATGCTTGAAGAGGAACCGTTCAACTTCAGATGAAACACTGCCATTATCGATATCACTTATTCCAGAGAGGAATTTCCCGATCAGTTCCTGACAGTCCCTTTCGCACAGTTCGGGAAGGAATATTTCTTCAAGTTCCGCATAGCTGTTTGAAATATCGAACTCCACCGTTTCCCCGTGTGTACGTTCAGGTCTGTACAGAAGGAGGAACAGTATCGAATTTGCACTATCACAATTGGCGATTATGAACTCAAACACTCTTCTGCAGGTATTGTCTATCCAGTGTAGATCATCGAGAACAATCATTAAGCGCTTCTTCTTTGATAGCGCCTTAAGCAGGTTACGGAAAGCCAATCCTGTCTCAAGAGCTATGGCACTGCTATCCAGTTCAACCAGCCTTCTGTCCCCAGATTTAATTGACAGCATTTCCGCAAGGAAGGGTGCTGAATTCATCAGGTCCTCATCGGAAAAGGGTATGAGCCGCTCTTTGAAATCAGAGTAATCCAGTTTATTTCCATGCTCTAACACGAGGAGATCCCTCAGAAGAGATGTCCAGAGCCAGTATGCAGGTTGCGCATAGGGAAGGGTCTGGCTTTTAAGAACAAGGATATCGTCCCTGTCATCACATTGCCGCCGGATGAATTCATGGACGAGACGTGATTTTCCCATGCCTGCTTCACTCTTGATGCCAAGTACCAAGTGTTTCACTCCGCCTAAGCGGTTCGTTCCTGTTCCTCCAGATTCCTGGAGAACAAGCTTATTGTCCAGGATGGACATTTCATCGGACCTGCCTACGAAGTTGGAAGTGCTGATCTTTTTAATGCGGTCCCACCGGGCTTTATGTTGAGTTCCGGGACCCATAGGACGCCATACATGAACAGGATCTCTGATACCCTTAATGGATATACTATCCATATCCTCCCAGAAGATCATATCACCGCATTTGTCCTGCACATTATCCGGAACCAGAATACTGTTTACCCCTGCGGCTTCCTCCATGCGGGAAGCAAGATTAACAGTTTTGCCGATTGCCGTTAAGTGACCTATCGCATCGGGGGCAACCGTCACAGGACCGCTGTTAATACCGATGCTGGCTGTGATGGGAGTCCCTGTTTCCGTGAGGATGCTGCTGGCTGTTCGTATTGCATCCAGCATTCTGAAACCGCAGGAAATGGCTCTGATACTGTCATTTTCTCCGGCTTTTCTGGCCCCGAAGAGAACCATGATCCTGTCCCCTTCGATCTTATCAACATATCCTTCATATTCTTCAGACACATCAACCAGAGCATCCATTATACTCTTGGCGATTTCATGGACCGCTTCATGATCCAGTTTCTCAGACAGAGAAGTGAAACCGTCCAGATCAAGGTACAGAACGGCGATATCCCTCCGTTCCCCTGGTTTCAATTTAAACTGATCACTGCTTGCAGGCACTCGGATTCCCCTCTGCTGATCCAGTATCTTCTGAAGGCTCGATCTGAAATCCAATGTCATTTGTTACTCCATGGACGATTATTTCGAAGCTCTGTGATTGCCCCTCTCCGATTATGATAACTAATGCATAATCGATGGCTGCAGTGAATCATATACAGATGCCCATCACAGACTTATAGAGCAGCCCGGTCCTGCGACAATTCCGCGCTTACCAGATCAACCTCTTCTATCCGAAGGATTTATTCTTGATTGTACTGACAATTATAGGGTGAGTAGAAATACTGCAGCAAATCCAGTTCCCCTGCAGCATCCAGTGAGTCCCTCCAGTGAGCGTATGTTAAACCATCAATAGAGATTCCAATGACCCGCTCTATTCGAACAGTATCACCAAGATGATGAACGTATAAATCAGCATCTTCGATTAATAGAACGATGCTATCACCCTCATGATCTGCCAGGAAATAGTCCATCAGACAGTCGGTTGACAAGAATGATCTGATTGCTCCATTTTCATCTCTCACGACAGGATTGAAATAATCACCAATCTCAAAACCAAGGAACACACCCGGGACTCTGAAGGTATTATGATCAATGATGACTGTGAATTCAAAATCATCTGAAACATAACCGAACAGAATCATAAAAATAATAAAAAGACTCATTTGCCACCTCCAGGAAAGCGGTTTATATCAATACATCTAACAGCAACTAAATATTACTGCTCTCCCCGGCTTACGCAATGGGAGTAACAGTATATGTCTGCACATTAGAATCCTTCCATTTAATGCTTCAGCAGTTTCAGCCTATCCATGCTACTGAATACAACTTGCAGAGACACTGATTACCCCTCAAAATCTTTTTTATCAAGCTCGACCCTGCGGTATCTACTTCCTGAAAGCTTCAAGCGATCAGGGTTCGGTTTCAGAAAAGTTCATGCCGCCCAGATAAATAGTGACAGGCACTATTTAAAAGGAGAAGGGGCGTGATTTCTCCCGCCCCTTCTTTCTTAGTCAGCTGAGACTAAAAGGTTTTCTGAAAGCTGAGCTGAACCTGTATTGAACCGGCTCCATCAGGCGGAGTCGGAATATTCAGCCCTTCAAGAACTTCGCAGAGGTAATCATCAACATCACGTTCAAGACCGCTGCCAATCAGTGAAACAGCTGTGATATTCCCATCGCTGTCAACCTCGATTTTGAATGTGACCACACCTGTGGCCCACTCGTCAGCATCCTCAATTCCGTCAAGGTAGCTCTGGTATACTTCTGTCAGCTCTGCAAGGAGTTCCCGTACAGCAGAACGAACAACCGATGGACGTAGTCCCAGAGTGGGAGAAGCGGATACAAGCCCTACGCTGCCGAACCAGGGGGTTTCCTCATATTCGTAGTAGTAATCACCGTTAATGGATTCTTCACATACATCAAAGGCTACATAACCTCCCGCACCTAAACCGGCCACAGGTGCTGACTGCATGGATCCTGAGACAGACCTGTTCATGGAGTAATGGATTGTGCCACTCTCACTTTCAGTACCGAATACACCTTCGTATGAAACACCTTCAGGCATATTCACGGGAACCTGAACCGTTACCGGATTACCATCAGGATCGGTTCTGATTTCTTCGCATACCGCAACGAATGATGTGTATTCACTCATTATCTGATAGTCGAGAGCTGTGTCGGTTATTTCTTCTATGATGTCCTGATTCTGATCGATGTAACCGTACGAATTGTACATCTGGCGGTTGAGGTCGTGTATCTTCTTCCGGGCCCATAGAGTAGCGATGACGTCATTGTCTTCCTCATGCGCAGGAAATACAATGCGAACATCTCTGTTCCAGCGTCTTCCTGCGACAACACCGGAGAGATGAACTGTTTCGCTTCCGGAGCCATCGTACTGTCCAACGATTACGAGAGGTTCTCCTGCGTACAGGTCAGGAATTCTGGAAGGATATACATCGTGAACATTAAGATCACCCCAGTCAATACTGATCCCAACAAGGTAGG
>DAOWFD010000178.1 GCA_030638185.1 Candidatus Aegiribacteria sp. | reverse complement strand
GGGTGGTAATACGCGGCCCATTCAGTCGACCGCTTCACGCATACTGTTTTCTGTTCCCGATGCAGCGTTTTCATATTTATTTTCCGTTTATTTTTTTCTCCGACTGCGGTCGACTGAACAATGATTATATAGAATCTTCATTTCTAATCAAATATTTTCTCACCTAACACTATTAATTTAGGTAATATGCTGTCAATGGTAATCACAACTAAGGAGTTAGACAGAAGTGATAAACTTATGTACATATAAGTAGGTGAAAACCGTGGATATGTAGAGTCCACATATCAGGGCGGTTCAATAATTGTGACTTACGATTTAAATGAATGCAATGAGAGGTTTAAGCTCATGAACTTGGTACAGGAGAATCAAATACCGTATATGATCGGAATGTATCCGTTGACGATATGAAAGTATCATCATATAATCATATCCATGAAAAATCTATTTGGTGCTCTGGCGAATTCCAGCAGGTTGAGAATGGTCCGCATACTTTTGCGCGGACCGCTTAACGTTAGCGAGATAACTACTGTTCTGGGGTTGAGCCAGTCCAATGTAAGTCACAGTCTTCGCAAGCTACTCGATGCCGGGATTGTGATCAGGAAGGGGAGAGGCAGCTGGGCCTATTACAGCCTGAACAGGCATGATACTGTTGTGGAGATAATTCTTGATTGTATTTCCTCCGGTATGAAGGAGATCGACAATTATGAGACCGACATGTCTGAACTCAGGATGTGCTACGATAAAAGAAAATCTGATGCCAGGGAGTTCTTTGACCGCAAGGCCTCAGAGCTTGATGAGGTGTCTTACCTTATGCCTGATCCGGAAGCTTACATTGCGGATGTTATCGATATGTATTCTGCAGGGAATACGATTCTTGATGCAGGATGCGGCAGCGGTGAACTGGTTCTGAGACTTACCAGGAGAGGTATGTCCGTTATCGGTGTTGATCAGTCCCCTGAGATGCTGTCACAGGCGGGGAAGAGAATAGCGTCCGAAGGGAACAGCAGTAACGTTGAGCTTCGTCTTGGAAGCGCCGAGCATCTTCCCCTCGCTGACTCTTCTGTTGATGGTGTCATTGCCCATATGCTTCTTCATCATCTTAGTGAGCCTTCCATGTTTTTCAGAGAGGCTTCAAGGGTATGCAGGGATAATGGAAGGTGCAGTGTTATAGAACTTACACCGCATGAGGATTCCGATCTGAAACGGATGCAGGGGGACCTTTGGCCTGGTCTTGACCGGAATGAAGTTAGAGTCTGGATGTCTTTTGCGGGATTCAGCAGAATAGAAGAGATCGTACTAGTTGATGGAAGAGTGTTCATTCTGTCAGGAATACTGGATGAGAGGAATTTCAATGGATGATTACAAGGTTGCAGATATATCACTGGCAGATTTCGGTCGTCGGGAAATAGAAATAGCCGAAAAAGAGATGCCCGGGCTTATGGCTGTGAGGGAAAAGTACGGAAAGAGCAGACCCCTTGATGGAATGAGGGTCACTGGTTCGCTTCATATGACCGTGCAGACTGCGGTACTGATTGAATCTCTGGTCGAGCTTGGGGCGGATGTAAGGTGGGCAAGTTGTAATATCTTCTCCACTCAGGATCATGCTGCAGCAGCCATTGCTGTATCGGGTATTCCTGTTTTTGCATGGAAGGGCGAGAGTCTTGATGAATACTGGTGGTGTACAAGAAAGGCTCTGAGTTTCCCCGGTGGGAAAGGCCCCAACCTGATAGTCGATGACGGCGGCGACGCTACCCTTGTGGTTCACAGGGGATACCTGCTGGAGCAGGGCTTTGCGGAAACAGGTAAACTTCCGGAGGTTGTTGAAGGTCCAGAGGATGAGGTGGCTCTTGTTGATAATCTCTATGAAGGAATTCGGGAGAATCCGAAATACTGGACATCCATTGTCCCTGAGATTGTTGGGGTTTCAGAGGAGACAACAACTGGGGTTCACAGGCTTTACAACATGTTGAAGGCAGGGGAACTGCTGTTTCCCGCATACAATGTCAATGACTCCGTTACCAAGAGCAAATTCGATAATCTCTACGGATGCCGGGAGTCTCTTGCGGACGGAATCAAACGGGCCACGGATGTTATGGTCGCAGGAAAGACCGTCCTCGTCTGCGGGTACGGAGATGTGGGCAAAGGCTGTGCCCAGAGCATGAAGGGTTTCGGGGCAAGAGTCCTGATAACCGAGATCGATCCTATCTGTGCTTTGCAGGCAGCCATGGAGGGCTTTAAAGTTACTACTGTTGAGGATGCCTTATCGGAAGTCACCATATTCGTAACCGCAACCGGGAACTACAACGTGTTAACCGCAGAGCATATGAGCAGGATGAAGGACCAGGCCATAGTATGCAATATCGGTCATTTCGATAACGAGATCGAAGTTGCAGGTCTGGAGGCTTTCCCCGGTGTTGAAAAAGAGGAGATCAAGCCTCAGGTGCACAGGTTCCGTTTTGCGGACGGTCATTCCATCTTCCTTCTTGCAGAGGGAAGGCTGGTCAATCTTGGATGTGCAACGGGGCATCCAAGCTTCGTGATGTCCAGCTCCTTCACCAACCAGTGCCTGGCCCAGATAGCTCTTGTCGATGAGAGACCTGGAATCGGTGTTTACATGCTCCCGAAACTTCTTGATGAGGAAGTGGCAAGGATGCACCTTGAGAAGCTGGGAGTTAAATTGACAAAGCTTACTCCAAAACAGGCAAGTTACATCGGTGTTGAGTTGGACGGCCCCTACAAACCGGAGCATTACAGGTACTGATTTTCATGAAAACCGATGTGGCGAGAGAGTATACGGAATGCTTACATTTCTTGCCCATCCTCAAGATTATTAACCGGCATCAATAAATGAAAGGTAAGACAATGACAGACAAGATCAGAGTATTGCTGATTGATGATGATCCCGATTTCATTGAAGCCAACAGCATCGTCCTTGAAGCCAGCGGATTTGAGGTCCTGACAGCATCCAGTGGTGCTGAAGGCCTTGATATGGTCAGGGAGAACAACCCTGATGTTGTAGTACTTGATGTTATGATGGAACAGACTGATGAAGGTTTCGCAGTGGCAAGGAGAATCCGTTCAAAGCTTAAAAGCGATGTTCCAATAATTATGCTTACATCGGTCGGACAGGTAACGGGTTACGATTTCAATCCGGAAGAGAACCCGGATTTCTTCCCGGTAGACGTTTTCCTTGAGAAGCCCGTGCCACCCTCGATTCTGGTGAACAAGGTACATGAGGTTCTGAAGAAGGGAGAGAATCAGTGAGTCGCAAACCGGAAGATATCGTTTCCGCTGCCGTTGTGAAGCACGGATCCGGTAGAGAGGCGGTAATGGGAATTCTGACGGATGTTAACCGGGAACTAGGATACATACCGGAAGAAGCGATAAAGGCTGCTGCAAAGGCTGTGGATGTAAGCAATGCTGAAATTTACAGTGTGCTTTCGTTTTATTCGTTCTTTTCCACTGAACCCCGGGGTCGGAATATTGTCCGTCTCTGCAATACGATCAGCTGCGAAATGAATGGCTCCAGCGATATACTCGACGCGATTGAGAAGGAATTAGACATCAAGACAGGAGAGACAACCGCTGATGGCAGGATTACCCTTGAAACCACCAGCTGCATCGGTCTGTGCGATGAGAGCCCTGCAATGCTGATTAACGATACTCCCCATACCCGGCTTACACCGGAAGAAGCCTGCAAGATTCTTGCGGGTCTGGAATAGGGAGGTATGAGGAAATGAGTGAAAAGAGAATACTTACCGCCGCTGAGCAGCCCGAAGCAGGAGCAGCACTGAAGAAGTCTCTTGAAATGACGAAAGCGGATGTTGTGTTTGAAGTACGTGAATCGAATATGCGTGGGCGCGGGGGAGCCGGTTTTCCCACCGGAGTCAAGTGGAACCTTGCCGGTGCGGCTTCTGGAGCCAATAAAATGGTTATCTGCAATGCCGATGAGGGAGAGCCCGGCACTTTCAAAGACAAGCTTCTCCTCGAAAAGTACGCTTCAAAGCTTCTTGAGGGTATGACCATTGGCGGGTATGCGATCGGTTCCTCGCAGGGAATCATCTACCTACGTGCAGAGTATCCCTACCTTGTTCCTGGGATTATGAAGGTAAGGGAAGAGCTTATTTCCAAGAACTTTCTTGGTGAAGGGATACTGGGTACGGATTTCAGTTTTGACGTTGAGATCAGGATGGGAGCCGGGGCATACGTCTGCGGGGAAGAGACTTCACTGATTGAGAGCCTTGAGGGTAAAAGGGGGGAACCCCGGAATAAGCCGCCTTTCCCTGTTAACTCCGGGTATCTTAGCCGGCCCACCATTGTGAACAACGTGGAAACATTCGTATCGGTACCTTATATCATCCTTAACGGATCCGAATGGTACCAGGATCTTGGAATAGGCAGCTGCACAGGCACCAAGCTGTTCAGTATTTCCGGCGATGTTGAGAATCCCGGTGTCTACGAATTTCAGATGGGCTCAACCATTGGAGAACTTTTGGAAGTAGCCGGAGTAAAGGATGTTCAGGCGGTTCAGGTAGGCGGTGCCAGCGGTACAACCATCTCCGCCGGTGAACTCGACAGAAAACTTTCCTTTGAGGATCTGCCCCCTGGAGGGTCCGTTATTGTTTTCAACAGTTCCAGAAACATGATGGATGTTCTTGAGAATTTCCTTGAATTCTTCGTGCACGAGTCCTGCGGTCAGTGTGCTCCATGCCGCGAAGGAAACGTGAGACTCCTGGATACTGCTCGAGCCATCAGGGGTGGGAAAATCACGAGCAGGGAAGAGCTGAAACCGTTCTTCATGCTTGCGGAAGTAATGAAACTCGGCAGCAAGTGCGGGCTTGGACAGACTTCACCTAACTGCTTTGTTGATATCATCACTAAATTCATTGACTTTCCGGACGGAAAGGGAGGTATGTAAATGCCTAATGTTTCCGTAACAATAAACGGTGTAACCACCAGTGTAAGAGAAGGTGTTACAATACTTGACTCCTGTAAAACGGCAGGTGTTGAAATCCCGACCCTCTGTTATCATCCGGACCTTTCTCTTGCCGGAAATTGCAGAATGTGTCTCGTTGAGGTGGAAGGCTGGAAAACTCTCGCTATAGCCTGCGTCACGCCTGTAACACCGAACATGGTAATAAACACGCACAGCAAGAAGGTAAGGCACGCAAGAAGAACCGTTCTTAAACTACTGCTTGCAGCTCACAATGTGAATTGCCCGGAGTGCGAAAGGAACAAGAACTGTGAACTTCAGGAGCTTGCAGAGAAACACAACATAACTTTCAACGAATACCAGACATCTCCGAAACCATCTTCAATCGAAGAGGTCAGCCCCGGTATTATGAGGGACAACAGCCGCTGCATAATGTGTACACGATGTGTAAGAACATGCGAAGAGCTTCAGAGTGTTGCGGTTATCAGACCCGTTGGAAGGTCCGCCAGTGTGAATATCTCAACCTTCATGGATCTGGGCCTTAACAATGTGCCCTGTACACAGTGTGGACAGTGCATAAACAGATGCCCCACAGGAGCTCTTTTCGAAACGTCGGAAATAAGGCAGGTATGGGAAGCCATCGAAGATCCTGAGAAGTTCGTTGTAGTCCAGACTGCCCCTGCCATAAGGGTGGGAATTGCGGAAGCCCTGGGTTTACCGACGGACAGAACCACCGGAAAGATGGTGGCTGCCATCCGCGGTCTTGGATTTGACAGGGTACTGGATACTGATTTTACAGCGGACCTTACCATCATTGAAGAAGGGCATGAACTGATAAGCAGGCTGAAGAAGGTTCTTGTTGATGGAGACACTGATACGGCTCTTCCCATGACAACCAGCTGCTCTCCGGGCTGGATCAAGTTCATCGAGCACAAGTATCCGGACCTTCTTCCGAACGTTTCGAGCTGCAAGAGCCCCCAGCAGATGTTCGGCGCCCTTTCCAAAACCTATCTGGCCGGCAAGGAAGGCGTGGATCCCTCCAAAGTGATCTGCGTATCCATAATGCCTTGTACCGCGAAGAAATACGAGAAGGAACGCCCTGAAATGAGGGACAGTGGATACAAAGATGTGGATTACGTTCTTACCACGCGGGAACTGGCAAGCATGATACAGGAGGCGGGTATCGACTTCGATAACCTACATGATGAGAAGTACGATAGATGGATGGGTGATTCAACGGGAGCAGCTGTTATCTTCGGTGCAACCGGCGGTGTAATGGAAGCAGCTCTGCGAACCGCATACGAAATAGTTACTGGCCAGGAGATCCCTTTTGAAGGTTTGAACATCATTCCTGTAAGGGGAATGGAAGGCATAAAGGATGCCGCCATCACAATGCCTGACAAGATGGCAAGCGGTTTTGAATTCCTCGCAGGGGTAACCCTTAAAGTTGCCGTTGTTCATGGTCTTGCCAATACCAGGAAACTCATGGATAAGGTCCGTGCAGGTGAAGTGGACTATCACTTCATCGAGATAATGGCCTGTCCGGGAGGATGCCTTGGCGGTGGTGGCCAGCCTATTCCAACGAATCCAACAGTCAGAAAGAAGAGAAGTGACGCTATTTACGAGGAGGATGCTGTACTTCATTTCAGGAAGTCACATGCTAATCCGGAAATACAGCTTCTTTACGCCGAGTTCCTGAAGGAGCCCCTGGGACACAAATCCCATGAACTTCTTCATACACACTATACAAAGAGGGACTGAACGGTGTAGCGTACAAGAGAAGAGGGTGGCATCTGAACTACCGCCCTCTTCTTCATTTAGAAGATCACTGTTACTTCTTTGTAAGGAACCTGTCCGCGGGACTGTTGACCCTCAGAGCACTTCTCCCCGCCGCAAGCTTCATGTAGGGAGATATCATGGATGGCGTAGTAATTCCCAGAAGGTTGCGTACGAGTTTTCTGTCAATCCCGTCCTCAAGCATATGAACGGCAAAGCTGTGCCTGAGCCATCCCAGAGTTGCACGCTTTTCAATACCGACTGCAAGCATCGCCTCGGCGAAGGCTCTCTGGATAGTTCTGGGGGAAATGCAGTTGGTTTTACCCCTGCCGGGGAACATCCAGGGGGAGTCATCGGTTCTAGTTTCAATGTAGTATTTAAGAATATCAGATATCGATTTCGCCAGTATTGTGTCCCTTATGAACTCACCATTCTGATCGTTCACATGGATAACCATATTGTCGAAGTCGACAGCACTTCTTTGAAGATGTGTAACCTCGCCCACTCTTAGCCCCGAAGAATAGATAAGCATGAGTGCGAGCCTGTATTTCAGCTCGTGCACGTTCTCGAATATCTTTCTGATCTCGTCTCTGCTGAAAATACCATGCATGGGAATCTTCTTTGAAATGAGACCAGGTCCGGGGAGAGGATTGTCCTTATCCAGTACATGTTTGTACATAAATCTGATGGCGCTCTGGGCCTGGTTAATGTACGAAAGTG
>DAOWFD010000421.1 GCA_030638185.1 Candidatus Aegiribacteria sp. | reverse complement strand
GTGATCAGATCGAGGGGGGATTCCGCTTCCCGCAAATTCGTCCTGCTGCAATGAACCGATTATTATACGACCTGTAGCTGTATTTCATGGTCTGTTATGATTATATTTCAAGGTTGATTAACCTGATCTAGGAATTGGAAAGGGAAAAATGGAACATGCCGGTATTCGTTTTCTGCTAACGGTATTTCTGATAATCGCTGCTGCATGGTCAGATGTCGATGTCGAGAATGAGAAGGCGGATAATTTCATCCTGTCGACATATGCCAGAATAAGGTTCAGCGAATTCGGCGGGGCACTTATCATACCTGACAGGTCCTTCGGTATTGAATCCGCCGGTCTTACAGCAGATTTCGATATAACGGATAACACGGAAGGACAGCTTCAGCTTGAGATAAGACCTGATGATATTTTTCTGAAAGACTGCTATATACTCTGGGAACCCTTCAATTTTCTGGGAGTTCAGGCTGGTAAGTTCAAAAAACCTTTCTGTCTTAATACCTTAACAAGCACATGGGATCTTCAGGCAATCGATCATTCCATAACTCACAGGGAACTCAGCGATCTCCTTTATTCTAACAGGGACATAGGTTCCGTGTTTATTCTGGATCCGGGATCGGAATTTTTACCTATTTGTACATTCGGTGTTTTCAACGGCTCTCCCGATGCCCAGAATCAGGACAATGAAATCCAGTACGCTGGCAGAGCTGAATTCGAGCTGCCCTGGAATATCATTGTTGGTGCTGACCTCACATCACTGAAGTTCGGTGAGGAGAACCTGGAAGCAATGGACGGTTATATTTGCTCTGCAAAACAGATGGCTATGGGAGGTGACCTCCAGTTTGAAACTGAGCTTGGAAGAGATTTTTCATTACTTATGAGGGGTGAATTCATAAGGGGAGACAACTGGGCAGTCGCGGACGTGATTGGAGGAGACGATCCCCCGGAATTCCAGACACGTTGGTTTACGGGAGGGATTACATGGAAAACAGACAAACCCTCTCTCGAAAGCATTTCACTGTCCCTGAGCATGGCATCATGGAAACCGGACCGATCCGTGGATTCCAGAAAAGATGAACTTGTCTTCACTGTAAGCATTGATACAGGTACACCTGTAACAGTAAGAGCTGCAATGGTAAATCACCGCCCTCATAATATCATTTTCGAAGAAGACCGCACCGACTACATCCTTGAGGCCGCTCTGGACCTGTAATGAATATGGATGAAGCTCCACGTCTGCATTTTCACAGGTACGAATTCAAATACCTTATTTCCGGAAGAGTACTTTCGGGAATACTACGGGAACTTGAGCTGCGGCTCGACCGGGATATTCACTCTGATGCGACCGGCAGTTATTTCGTAAGAAGCCACTACTTCGACACTGACATTTTCGACCTTTACTACGAGAAACTCGCGGGATTACTGAAGCGGTACAAGTTCCGTCTGAGAAGCTATTCTTCCGCCCCGTTATACGCAGGTCCGCTCTTTCTTGAACTCAAAGGCAGGAATGACAACCTTGTTTACAAGCACAGGCTTCCGCTTGATCCCGGGGCAGTTGAAAGCGTAATGAAGAATGGAACAAAACATTTCGCCGGACTGCTACTGGATTCCCAAGTCACAAGCGGCACCGGTAGAAGATTCATCTTCGATGTATTCAGAAAGAGAATTTCTCCAAGTGTAGTAGTCGATTATCACAGAACAGCTTTTGAAAACAGAGCCAATCCGGATTTCAGGGTTACGCTTGACAGGGAAGTTCTGGCTTACAGAGCAGGCATCAACGGGCATCCTGCGGGCAACTGCCGAACGATATCCGACGGTTTTCATGTACTGGAGATCAAATTCCGCTACCACCTTCCAGGCTGGTTTCACCGCCTGATTCAGGAATTCGAATTGAAACGAATCTCCTTTTCGAAATTTGCGCATGCCACGGATGTTATTTATATGAATACGTTCTATTCGAATCTTGATCGAATCTTTGAAAGGAGACCTGCGTGTCTGAACTGAGCCAGTGGTTCACACAGAGTACAGAGGAACTTGGATACAGCCCACTGTCAGTAATTATCAATCTTGTTCTTGCCCTCTGCGCTGGACTCATTATCGGTGTGATATACAAAAAAACTCACAAGGGGCTTTCCTACTCCCAGTCATTCGTTGTGACCCTTGTGCTTATGTGTATTACCGTATGCGCGGTGATGATGGTCATTGGAAGCAATCTTGCCAGGGCGTTCGCTCTTGTCGGAGCGCTGACCATCGTCAGGTTCAGAACCGTAGTAAAGGACACGAAGGATACAGCCTTTATATTCTTCGCTCTGACTCAGGGAATAGCTTCGGGTACGGGCAATTATGTTCTAACGGTATTCTCCACCTTCTTTATCGGTCTGGTGGCGGTGATTCTCGCCAGGACCAACTTCGGCTCGATGCACAGAAGCGAATTCATACTCAGATTCCGCTTCAACAGGGAATCAGGTGATGAGCAGGCTTATATCGATTTCATTCTGGAGAGTGCAAGTAAGAGTACGATCATACATATTGAACCGTCCAGCGACGGTGTGTACCTTACATTGACCTACGACCTGTCGCTGAAATCCGGAATTAACTCACAGGATGTTGTAACTGGATTGAACAGTATTCCAGGAATTGATAATGTGAATCTGGTTACGGCCAGTAACGATATAGATTACTGAGTCCTACAGGAACATAATTTTACTCTACGCTGTTGACACTTCCAGGAGTGCCCCAGCATACGGAGTCTCCGGTTTCCGGGTCAGTTCCGGGACATGCCCAGTCAATAGAAGGTGCCCAGTTATCCTCGGTATTCGGCCCCAGGATGTTGATCTTCTCGAGGGAGGAACCCCTTCCGTCGGCTTCGCTTCTTGTTGTATCTCCTTCAACAAGTCCCCATGAATCGGAATAGGCAAGTTCGTCAAGTACTTGCCCGTTGGATGAATAAAGGAGCAGTGTATCGCTGGAATTGGAGAGTTTCGTCCATACTCCATCCCAGGGGATGACTGTGATACCGGTTCCATACGCTTCCGTAAATGACTGTTCATCTGCCGCGATTACAACTCGTGATGACGCATCCAGTAGAAATCCTTCAAGAAAGAGCTGATTCCCTCCATCGCTGAGCATCATTCCGTCAAGCTGCAGCGGGACAGCTCCGATATTACACAGTTCAATCCATTCGTACCGATCATCAATACCAAGAGTTGGCCCATCTGGATTGTACATGATCTCACTGATAACAATGTCTCCCGGCGCAACCAGCATAAGCGAAATTAGTACGGAAAATAGCAGCAAAACAACCTCCTGTTTTTCTGGTGCTTAAGAATCACACCATTATATATCTTAATCAGACTTGTACAACTATCATGAATTAATGGTTAAGAATAACGATTTTCCTGCTTTCCGACAGCCCTGCTGTATGGCGCACATGAATCAGGTAAACTCCGGTAGGGACAAAACCACCCCTGCCATGAAAGGTATCCCAGTACAGTCTATGTTCTCCCGTTTCAAGGTACTCATCCATAATGACATCCACAAGCCTTCCCGTAAGATCGTAAACCGAAACCACCGTCTGACCGGCATTAACTGTTATATCCAGGGTCACCGTGCCTGAAAAAACCGGGTTGGGAAAAGGACTTGAAACCTGCAGGTAGCCAGCTTCCGCATAGGGAATTGAATTCGACCATCCCGGAGTACAGTATTCAAGAATACTCCATTCAGAGCCCCCATCGGATACCCTTCCCAGCGAGCGATCGGGCTGAATGGCACTGAAATACTTGAAGTCAATTAGCCTTGGAGCATCACTGTCCAGGGATCCGAAGATATCCATCTGACTTACTGCAGGTTGTCTTGAAATGTAAAGACTGTCTCCATTACCTGAAAGACGGAAAGGCAGGTGACATCCATTCTGCCACGGGTGTTCATCAGCCCAGACCACGAGAAAATCTCCGGATGGGATTACAGTCCCAATGGGGAACTGATATCTTCCGAGATCAGAGGGGTTATCCGAGACATATAACCAGCTCAGGTCGCAATCGTAACCGGAACCGTTGTAGATCTCGAACCAGTCGTCGTACTCGCCGTAACTGTCCGCAATTGTGGTGTCATTCACAGATTGAATTTCGTTGATGACCAGTCCGTCGAATACCTGGGGAAAGAACACGGCGCCCAAATCGGATCTGGTTCCGTCAGGATCCTCAATTGAAGGTGATCCCGCATCGATACATGGTGAATCGTAGGAAAGGTAGTAATCATTCAGGCTCCAGTCTGCGAACCGTGGATCAGCAGCGATATTCCCGGTGCCTGTCCATGGATCACTGCTTCCTGTAAGACAATAATTAACATCGCCTTCGGATCCATCCTCAAAACTGAAAACAGAGGAATTTGCGTAGAGTATCGAGTTTGTTACAGATACTATTCCCCCTCCTGAACCGGTGGTTTTATTGTAAGCTCGTACACCAATATTACAACTACATATTGTGCAGCCGGTAATTTCTGCATAGGAATCGTCCTTGACTGCGATACCCGTATAGCAGCCATATATGATGTTTCCCGTCAAGATAACTTCGGATATTTGACTTCCAGCAGTACCGATCCCTATGGAAAATCCTTTATCAGCTACATTCCAGACCCTGTTATTCTCCAGGGTAAGAAAACTGCTGTTTGAATCTATGGCGTCTCCCTCGATGTTGAAGACCTCACAGTTCTTTACAAGATACTCTCCCGAGCGGCAGTTCTGGAACTCTACTCCATCATGATGAGGTGAAGGGGGATTAACCATGTTGCCGAAACTGCTGTTCTGTATAGTGGCCGATTCCCCGCCGTTCATATAGAAAAGCCCTCCCGAATTCCATCCGGTAAGATCGCAGCTGTCGATGAATATGGAGCCACCGTAGAGCTTGATACATCCGTTGTTATCCCTGAATGTACAGCAGCTGAATGAAATATCTGAATCGTCAGATTCTATGCATGCACTGTACTGGCTGGGTGATGTATATCCATCAGACCCGGAGAATGAAGTGAAGACGAAATCCGCCTCAGCATCTTCCAGATGAATCCCTCCCCATGACAGTGAAGCATCATCGGCCAGGAATCTTACTGAATCCGAGGAGATACCCATGCACGAGATCTCGCCTTTACAGACTATGTTCACTCCTTCGGCAAGCCTGAGATCAACTCCATTCTCCAGGATAAGTGATGACTGTGAAGGAATATATAGATCAGCTGATACGAAATAGGGGGATTGGTCAGCCCTGAGTACAGTGGTACCCTGCAGTGTTCCGGAAAGCTGCGAGAATGAATCCACAACGCTAAAAGGATTGTAGTGGTCGTATCCCTCGGTATACCTGTTACCTCCGGTGCCTCCTTCAACTCTCCAGATATAGTTTCCAGGGGGAAGGGAATGGAAAGTAAAGCATGTATCCGTAAGCTGATGATACTCAAGAGTATCTGTTGGATAGCCTTCTGCTGTGAAGAGGTATAACCTGTAATCGATGGTTCCACCACCAGGATCCTCACAGGTTTCCCAGTACACATATTTATCCCCAAGGGATATAGTATCACCTCTGAACGCTCGAAATGATCTGGGATCACTGTTGTACATGGCAGCCAGAGCAGCAATTCTTCCGGGTATACGGGAATCTCTCATCTCCGCAACTGCTGAATGGAATTCGTCCAGGGTAATGCTATCAATGGTATCCTCCAACACTGCGACTGCAAGGGCTGTCTCCAATGAGTCAATGACAGAATTGATAACATTGGGATTAAGTACCTGTTCGGAAATGACATCAATCCTATCAAAGTACAAATCCAGCATAACAGAATCAAGAAGGGTTTTCTCGAAGAGGGGATTGTCGTACCAGTTTGTGTGTGAACCATATGTATAGGACCGCGAGGTCCAGTTACCCCACAGCTTATCAACGTCCCAGGGAAGCATAGTCCACAATCCTGTTCCTCGAATATCCCGGTACATGAAATAGTTGTGGTAATAGGTGCTGTAGTTCATGGTCAGGGAATTGACCGCAAGAATGGTCATGAGGCTGTTAAGCTCGAAAACCTCTCCCGCTGTCTCATAAAAGCTCTCGGGGTTAACCTGGTGGAGGTAATCGATGAGTTCGTACAGGTCGTTCCAGTTCTCACTCTCGTTGGCTTTTTTCTCCCAGTAAGCTGTCACGTTATCGTAAATGCTAAGGCATGCTCCATCACCTGCAGCCTTGTAAAGGTTGGCATCGGGATCCATACCGTGATATGTAAGGAATTGCTCATCGATTGGTTCTATTCTTACGTAAAGCCCAATGTAAGTTTCATTTACATATAACCTTACATGTTCTGTAGTGAAGCATGGGTAATCCAGCTGCTTCAAAATCCAGGAGAAAAGCCAGGAGTGCATGTATGTCTTATCAAAGTATTCTGAGTTAAGATTCCATTCAATCCTGCCATCCATGGGCTGGTTTTCCTGAAGGGTGATTCTGTAGGATTTCTTGGGGTAAACTCGAGAGCTTTCTCCTCTGAGTCGAATCCTGGCGTCGGTGTAAATGGAATCCTCAATAACAATGGCGCAGTATATCTCGATTTCCTCAAGATAAAGATCTACCATGGTGGCATATTCCACTGGATCACAGTAAATGAAGTATGAAGGTACTTCAGCACTGGTAATACTCACCAGGATCAGAAGACAAGTTAAAACAAAAACAAGTAAATCAGGCAATACACTCCAGCTCTCGTTGCATTTCAAAAAGTGGATAAGGATATTTACGTCTGAATTCCGTATCAGCAATCAGGATTACGGATTAGTTAACTATTCAGACTAATGTATACCCGCTAAGTATCTCTTGAATAAAAACGTACATCTTATTAAAAATAGCCAGAGCAGCTCTATCAAGTCAAGTTGATTTCCCACTATCACTCTACTCTATTCTATCTTTGGCTATCTCCATCAAGCAAGTCCCAGATATGATTCGCAAATCAAGCCTTGTATCCACAACTGTCTACGACTCTTCGAAACCAGCAAAGTCAGAAACCTCTGGTTCCTGGAGAAATATGCAGAAACAAAAGCTGGTGAGATATCCGGACTAAGGCCTGAGACTCCGAAGATAAAACTGGGCCATGAAGCTCTAGCACTTTAAACTTTAGTTCAGTTGTGAAAACCTGCATTTGGATGGCTTGACTGGTGCAGATCTATTGAAAAGTCATACGAAGCATTGACCGGGCGGAGTGACTGTGTTTATTGTTTAGTAGGATTTACGGATTTACTAATGCAAATCAGGAAAAGGAAGAGAGAGGTGAGGGGATTTTAGGGCAACAATGATGAAAATCTTGGCTTCCATTCTTGTGTCTTTACTCGCTACAGCAGCTGCCAGAACCTGCGTAGTCAACCCGGAAGATGATTTCAGAGATAGCCTGATGACATTGTCCACCGGTGATACGCTGTACATGTCTACCGGGACGTATACTGCTGATGACACGCTACCTTTAATCCATGTTGCACCAGCTCAGGCAGGCATTACCATCACAACTTCCAGGGAAACTCCCGCGGTCCTTGACGGAATGGGTTACCATCGTCCTGTACTGCTTCTGGAGGGGGTAGAAGACCAGCCAACACGGGTAGAACATGTAAAGGTTACAGGTGGAGCAGCTGTCTCCAACGACTGGTATGCAGGGGGCGGAGCATTCCTGTCAGAGACCAATGCGATTCTATTCGACTGTTTTTTCGAGGGGAATACTGCCTTCGTTGGCGGTGCTGTTGCGGTGGAGGCTGGCTATTCGATCCTTCAGCGATGTGAATTTATTGGTAATACAGCCCTTTCCACTGGAGGTGCGGTAAACCTGTATGCAGGAGATGTTATGGTGCTGGACTGCCGACTGATCGACAACAGCTGCAGTGATGATGGGGGCGGTCTGAATAGCTACCAGAGCAATGTTACCTTTCGAAACGTACTGCTGGCGCGTAATCATTCCGGAGATGACGGTGGAGGTATGATGCTGTTTCAGGGAACACACTGGATGGAGTATCTCACGGTTGATTCTAACTCCTGCATCGATGACGGAGCCGCAATGTTGCTTGCCTATCTGGACGGTGCAACTCTAAGCTCATGCATTGTAACCTCCAACACCGGTAGTTATGGTATAGCGGGAAAGGGTTCCCTCGATGTTGACTTCCTGAACTGCTGCGTCTGGAATAACGAACTGGGAAACTACAGTGGCTGGGCGGATCCTACAGGTACTTTCGGTAACATCAGCAGTGATCCCCTATACGCTGATTATCTATACCATCTCAGTCATATCGCAGCTGGTCAGCCCCTTCAGAGCCCCTGCGTGGACGCCGGGCATCAAACTGTTACCGAATCATGGATAAATGGTTATACTACCAGAACTGACAGCATACCGGACTCGCTACAGGCAGACATGGGTTTCCACCAGCTTGATTCACTTCAGACCGGTCCCGGTGGCGGGGAAGTACTGGTGAATGGTCTGGTGCTGATTCCCAGCCCCTTCCGGGAGTGTCTGTTTATTCAGGCTTCTATAACAGACCAGTATGTGTCGGTATACGTTTACGATGTCACCGGTCGCTTGCTATGGGTAGGAGGGGGCGCGCCCATAGATGGTATCTGGTCAGGAGTCTGGGTTCCTGGAAACGATGTAAGACCTGGCTTAGTGATGGTCCTTGTACAGGCGGAAAGCTGCAACATTATTGGAAAGGCAATTATACTGCAATGACTGTTATCCTTCTGGTATCATTGTTGGAAGTAGTATTCCCGGTAGCCCCCGGAGAGAGCATACAGAATGCTCTTGACCAGGCATCAGCACAAGATACCGTGCTTCTGCTTCCTGGAATACATTCGGGCACAGGTGATCACCTGGCAGTGATCACCGGAGAGCATAACGGGATAACCCTGTTAGGATCCCCCCAGTCGCCCTCTTCAGTAATTATGGAGGGTGGAAGTCTCGATCAGTGTATTTTACTGGTAGACGGTGTATCTGCTGGCTCGGTAGGTCTCTCCACTGTGATTCGAGGTATTACCTTCAGTAATGGTAACTCCGGTACTGATCCTTTCGGCGGTGGCATGCGACTGAATAACGCATCACCTTCGGTGGATCTGTGCATCTTCGATAATTGTGAAGCGGAAAATGGAGGCGGTGTTTATATCTGGAAAGGCGAACCCTCCTTTACAGGTTGCATCTTTGAAGGTTGCCAGTCGGAATCCGCCGGGGCGGGACTTTATCTTTACAACTCCCCCTCCACCGTAAGGAATTGCAGGTTCATGGAGTGTAGCTCATTGGATGACGGTGGTGGAATCTACCTCTACCACTCTTCTCCTGAGATCCAGAACTGCCTGTTTAAGGATGGCTGGGCCAGCGATGACGGTGCCAGTATCTACTGCTATACGCTTTCGTTCCCCGATGTAGGCTTCTGTACCTTCACAGGGTGTAACGCCCAGGGCGACGGCGCCGCTATCTACTTTCGAGTCCAGTGCGGGGGTGAGATTCACGACAACATCATCGCCAGTAACTCCACCACCGGCTTCTACGAGAAGGGGGGAGCAGATCCCTCTTTCAGTCACAACTGCGTCTGGAATAATGTTGGAGAGAACTACGGTAACCTTCCAGATCCAACCGGGCAGGACGGCAACATTGAGCAGGATCCTTTACTAATAGGCGACTGGTACTTAAGCTGCACAGCCGCTGGACAGCCACTGCAGAGCCCCTGCATCGATACTGGATCCATGGAAGTACAGGTTGCCAGCTTAGACCTCTTCTGGACCAGAACTGATTCGATCTTCGATACCGGAACGGCGGATATGGGCTTTCACCATGGTCCACCCTCTGAGTGGTTGAGTGTAGAGGATTACGTTGTAGATCCCTTACCTTCCCTGGTTGTAAGTCCCAGTCCCACTTATGGAAGGTTGACCCTGTACTGTGGTGGTGACTTTTTGGAGGAAGCGCAGGTTCTTGATATGACGGGTCGTGTGGTCTGTAGTACAGGTTCCCCGGCAGAGGAAGTGCAGCTCAACCTGCCTGGAAACCTTCCTTCCGGTGTCTATCTGGCCCGGGCGAAGGTACAGGAAAGCTGGCTTACCGCAAAGTTTGTGCTGATGTGCAGGTAACAAAGAACCAGTATATAATGTTATTTTCCGCCTATCTCTTCTTCCAGAGGTAGCTGAGGAAATCCTCTATCTCCCGTCGCTCGGTCTCGTTCAGCGGTTCTATCCTTTCGAATACCCATGAGCAGACTTCT
>DAOWFD010000212.1 GCA_030638185.1 Candidatus Aegiribacteria sp. | reverse complement strand
TTTTGAATCACAGTGAATACTCCGGAATCAATATTCTCCTTGGCACCCATGAAGATCTTTACAAGATTTTTGCCACCTGCCACGAATCCGACTCTCCATCCTGTCATGTTGAATGTTTTAGAGAGACTGTGAAACTCAAGGCAGACATCTTCGGCACCCGGTATCTGAAGGAACGATGCAGGAGGCTTCCCGTCGAATCTTACATGGCTGTAGGAGTTGTCACTGACTATCAGTACATCTTCCCGTCGTGCCCATTCCACTATTCCCTTCATCTGATCAAGCGTGAGGACAGCTCCGGTGGGATTATTCGGATAGTTGAGAAAAATCAGCCTGGCGCTATCGATTACTTCCTTTGCGAAGGATTCAAGATCCGGTACGAATCCATTTTGCCTGAGCAGAGGCAGATCAACGGGAATTGCATCCGCCAGTATGGTCGATGCCCTGTATACAGGATAGCCCGGGTTGGGAACAAGTACGATATCCCCGGGATTGCAGAAGAAGATCGGAACATGGGCGATGCCCTCCTTGGTTCCGATGACGGCTCCCACATCCATCCCGTCATCTATAGTCACACCGAACTGCTCCCTCATCCAGTTCCTCACCGCATCAAGGAAAAACTCACTTCCGGCACCCTTTGGATATCTATGATAGGAAGGCACAGTAACAGCTTCCCGGGCTTCCTTCACAATGTCCGAAGGTGTAGGTATGTCCGGGTCACCTATACCGAAATCGATAAGTTCCATGCCCTTCCTCAAAGCGACTTCCTTCTGCCTGTCTATCTGCGCGAACAGATAAGGCGGAAGCATACTGACCCGTTCGGATGCGGAAATAACTACCCGTTTTCCTTTTTTCTTCTCTTTCAAATCAACCTCTTCCAGAATAACCGATGCCTGAAACACATATCAAATATCTTCATCTTAATATATGAACTTGCCACTCACATCGTAAGACCTTGAATACTGTTCCTTTATCTGGAAATCATCTTTAATCATCGGGCAGCGCAGGCTCAGGATTGTCGCAGTATTTCAGGATACATGCATCCTTGAAATATTGAAGTAAACGAAATCATATCTGTCAGAAAAGGACTTGTTTACATGTCGATTACTAGAACCTTGCTGGTTGTTGTTGAATTCCCGTTCTGTAGTTGCAGGAAATACACTCCTTCGCCTGCACTGACGGGCATCAGTAAGAGCACTTCTGTTGCGTCACCTGTCCCGGTGCACCGTTGTGCCATAACCATCCTGCCCGCCATGTCGAAAAGCTGCAGCTGGAAATCCTCTCCAATCTGCAAACCTTCAACAGTCACTTTTATTAATCGTCCCGAGGGATTGACGGTGCAGAGGTTGAGATTGCTGCTGGTACTGTAATCGATACCCAGTGGATACCAGCTTATGACTGCCTCGTGTGAACCACCTGCCAGGTTATCGGCATCAAAGAATATCCTGTTGTCACCGTAATCCTCCCATACAGTTTCCACCCCGTCAATCAGTACATGCTGGACTAAAACATAGGATGGAAGACGGGCAACGAGCGTTTGACCGGTGCTTGTGGCGCCTGTAAAGAAGATACTTGCGGAGTTGTCATCGTTTCTGATACTGTCCACCCTGAGAGCGTAGGACTCTTCCATGAATTCAGCATATTCGACAGGAAAGAGCCAGCCGAAATGGGAATAATCATTTTCCAGGGAAGCGTACACACTATCGATTCTATTGTAAGCGATCGGATTGCCGAAGCCCCACATCCCGCAGGGATGCCCTCCAAGAAGTGCGTGCTTTCCTCTGTCCATAACGGTGGAGAGATATATGTACGGCATCTGTTGAGCGTAATCTCCCCACCAGCAGGTATTTGTACCCCACATTCGACCACCAGGGGTATCGTACTTGGACAGGTACATGTCCCAGAACCACTGCCCCCCCATCCACTGTGACCAACGGACTCCATTGCTGTAAAACTTCACACCATGGTCTATCATGGCCCATAGTGCGCTGAGACTTGCGGAATTACCAGGGGGTCTGATTGTATACATCGTCTTCTGCGGATCCAGACCGATGGAGCTGAAATCACTGTATATCATATCCATACGTTCCTGATGCTCCTCGAATTCAAGTGTAATGAACTCATGGAAGGGGTCCCAGGCGGAATCAGGTGAAGGCGTATGATGGTACCCGTGAAAACCGAGATTGACTCTGTCAGCCCATTGATAGACGTCATTCTGAATATTGATCATCCACTGCTTATAATCCTCTGGAGCCTCTGTGGAAATTCTCCAGGTGCAGTGCCAGTGAGACCAGCTGTGCTCCCATCCGGGTTCAAACCACATTGAATCACAGTTCTGTTCCAGAATGCCATCACCCAGAACAACAATATTTACCTTCAATGCCGGGTGATCTTCTAGAAGGCGTATTATCCAGGCACTGATGTATTCACTGCCGCTGGAGGTTTCGGAGTAATCCCACATGTCCCCCTGTAGAGGATGAAGCAGTGGGATTTCGTCGAGAATCACGCTGGCGGATCTCTCGTACATCTGTGGGTGTGTGGAGAAATACACAGGTATGAAATTACTGTCCAGCGACATCTGCACGTAGTATGTGCTGTAATTACCGGGACCGAGAATCGAATGGAGATCGGGGCCGGCAGTGAAAAATGGCTTGGTTGTATCGAAAAATCTAAGGCTCAGGTATTCGTTATTTGGATAATCCTCTGCAGAAAGTGCCAGAATCGCCTTGGAAGGATTGGGAAATATGAAAGTGGCATCCAATTCACAAGTTGGACTACATAAGAAAACAATTTGGTCACCTGAAACGCGGATAAGATTATGGATTCCATCGAGTACGTTCCACCTGTCCTCAAAAACGGTCTGGTTTCTGAATCTAATATGGTTGTCAAGGTACGGTTTCAGCCCGAAATCCGCTTCAAGAGGGAATGACAATTCTGCATTACCTGTTGCTGTTATCTGATATGTAATTTCCAGAGCTCTTCCCGTAAGACGGTATGTTGTACTGATGCTTACTGGAAGCTTCATCCCTGATGAGTAATCCATCATTCCGGTTGAAATGAATGTTGCACAGGATGCGCTGCTAAAGAAGACTGAACCATCCAGCGGCACAAAATCACCGCAGTGGACACTTCCGTATTGGCCGCCTTCAGCAAAATCAATACCAGTCTGTATATCAACGAGTTCCAGAAGTGATCCCGCCCTGGAGTCAGTCTGAACTGCTGTAATAACAGCGGTCAGATATTCATTCGAGATGGTATACGTCCCCTGACTTCCAGAAGATGACTGATTTGAGCTGAGAAGGAGAGACATTAGAATAGTATATAAAGTCATGACACTGCTCCTTATACATCAGGTTCTTCTGAGAGGAGGTTAACCTGAATTTAAAATGGACCCAAGGTGCTGAGTAACAAGTTGATTTTGATATAACTTTCCGGTTAATAGATGTCAATTATTTCTTTTGACCCCTTTCCGGTATCTTTTCCCTTGACTTCACCTCATGATGACGTTAAACTGAATAAATAGGTAAGAACATAGCGCACATCAGAAAAATAAGCGGGTAAAATCAAGTTAGCATAGATCCTTCAACACCACTCATTTAAGTGGAAAGGAATCAAAATGACCCGCCTTATAGTTGCTTTATTAATCCTGTCATTACTCTTCATCTCAGCGGAAGCCGTCTACAGCAGCTTCCCCGATAACACCATACCCACCCTTGCCATGAGGATAAGGGGTCTGGATCTATCTATAAGAAAAATCACACTTGAACTCCTCTGCGAACTTTCATGGCTTAATTTCGATGCAGTGAACTTCGCAGGTATAGCTTCAAACGAGAATTTTGACATTCTAATGTCCCTCTGCGACAGCTCAGGGGTTTACTACTCCATCTGCCCCGAAGCGATAATGCAGTATTTCAAGGCATGGGCAGACCCGGAGTACAGGTACTGGTTTCGGAACAGCGAT
>DAOWFD010000422.1 GCA_030638185.1 Candidatus Aegiribacteria sp. | reverse complement strand
GATTGAGTACCTGTATGATGATAAGCGAGATGCGCAATCAGATCTGGGGGTTGGGTATTGGCTCTGGGAATTTATCGCACTTCAGGAACAGCCACTCGGCAGTCACGAAGTTGGTTAAATTCAAGCCGACCGTGGAGGATGCGGTCTATTATGCTCACAGATAATGAGTTACCATATATGATTAGTGCTGGATATTTAAAAATGGGGCCAAACGCGAGGAGGGCGCGGAATTCCGCGCCCTCTGTTCACTCAATGGTGAACTCAGTACTGAGAACCTAGAATACCGTCTTGATGGATCCCCATGTTGACCGCTGAAGAGAAACAAGGGTACCTTCAAGTATGAACAGGAAGCCCTGCGGGTATCCTCCGTTGTCAACCGGCTCGTAGGTGACGCCAGCATCCACACTCTGAATACCGTTTCCGGTATCCTGAGTTCCCATGATCACAACAGGGGGAGCCCATGGGCCTGAAGAGAGGGTTCCATCAAGCTGATAGACGAGCCAGTAGGTTCCTTCTGTAATAATCCAGCTTGGTGAAAGATCTGCCGTGATGGCCATAATGGGTCTGTTGCTGGCTGTTCCGGAGGTTGCCTCGGTAACACGGTAGATACCGCTCCAGGCGGCGCTTGAGTATGCGTTTGTACTGAGATCGCCGTATACGAGGGTTCCGGTTGTTGGGGGATCATCGTAGCAGCCAAGATAGAGACCATTGATAGTGGGTGTTGTTGTTGAACCGGTCTGGTATCCGGCAACCGTAACTGAGGTGATAGCCCAGGTTTCGCCTGAGGGAACTACGAAGTCATCGGCAACAAGGTTATCATAAGAAAGCTGGCATCCGTAGCCGTAAGTACTTCCCCAGGTTTCAAGTATCGACTCGTCAGCGCCGCCGACACCTGTACCTGAGCTGTTGAACCAGGGGCCAGTGTTGAACATCTCAGCGAGAGGTCCATCCCATATGGGACCAGGAATATCTCTGATAAAGGTATCGGCTGGAACCTCTACCTTTACATCTTCATACGCGTCATTTGCAAAAGCAAATGAAACAAGAAGTACTGCAGTAAGAATTAAAAACTTCATCCTTGCTCCTTTCTTGGTATAACACTCCAATATCTCACATGTTATAATAACATAAGAACCTCACTCGTCAACTGTCAGGTTTTAGTTAAATGTAGATCCTTTATTCATCTTCAACCTGTTGAAGCCAACCGGGTTAAAGTCCGTGAATAAGAAACAGGTCTCCGATCGTAATAAAGCTCGTACGATCTTCAGAGGAAATCCTTTTCTCTCTTACTATTGTGCCCGTGCCGGATTCCGCTTTTGATTTGCTCCGGTATTTCTCCATATTTCGGGCATGGAAGCAAACGCCCCGCACTGAATCCGGTGTTTGTCCAGAGAAGGAAGATGAATGAAGCGAACCCTGATCACCGCACAGAACATATGGCGCCGTAGAGGATTCTCATGGCCATTCTCTCTTCTAGGCTCTTCGGTAAGATGCTGGAATACGAAAATTCCCAGAGGACTCGTTGTGGAGCCTTCCCAGTCCTGCACCGGAACCTGCGCCGGGTGCTCCCGCCCTGCTGATCCCGCTGTTCTTGAGCCCGAACAGTTGGACAGATGGCTCACAGCTTCTCCGGCAAAACCGGTGACCATTCATTTCTCGGGAAAACACTCGGATCCACTTGCCTCTCCCCTGCTGAAGGATTTAACCGAAACTGCGATACAGAACAGTTCCATGTTTTCAATAAGCACTATCGGGCTCGGCATCACGCCAGAGCACGCGAAACTGCCGGTAGACAGGTGGATTTTCTCTTTACCCGCCGCCACGGACAAATCCTGGAGAGCTATTCGAGGAGACGGCAGATTCGAAGAAGCCCTCAGAGCAATTGAGACAGTCCAGAAAACCGGCAGAAGAATGATTGAAGTGGTGCTAACCCTGTGGAAACCCTCCTCCGATGACAGGGAAGCCTTCAGCCGCCTGGCGGAGGAAAGAGGCTGGAAGTACAGAAAAACGGTATTCGGCAGGTTCGACCCCACCGGACACCATGTGGGAAAGCTGACAAACCTTGCGCTGGAGGATCCGGACTGTCCCTACCGGCTCGACCGGAATGGAAAGCTCTACCTGAAGAATATTCCCCGGAGCTGTCCCCTTGCCGGCTGCCTTTTCCTGGACGCGATGGGAACACTTCATCCCTGTCCCTTCACCGGGAATGAATCACCACACCTGAAAGAACCGTCACAGGATGCCTGGAATACTGCTAAGCAGTGGACGGAACATAAGCGAAATCGAAGTTACCCCGCCTGTGAATGGTGCCCGTAACAGTATCGGGCTTTAACGCAATTAACCGAGTGTGAGACAGGAGGACTTGTAGCAAAGGGTGTACTCGGAAGGAACCCCGGTGGAGGATGAAGCACCAGTCCGCAATCTTGTAACCGGATTAAGGCACGGGGCCCAGGGCCCCATGCCCATCGGTTACCTTCTGTGAGCCCTGTGCGCTGAAGCCAGAGCCTCATCAGCTTCCGTGGTTCCGAAGATCCATGTCATGCGGAAGGTTCTCTTCCGGTCATGACCGCTGAACACCGAGAAGTGACAACCTTCTTTGCCGTAATCCGCACACAAGAAGACTCCCTCTCCCCCGGAGTAAACCTCAACGAAGTACTTTTCCCGGCTCACTCGAGCCCATTTACCCATATCAGCCCATGCTCCCGTATGATCGCGTCCCTGGGCAAGACCGGGGAGGTTCTCGCAGGTCAGAATCCCATCACTTACGG
>DAOWFD010000285.1 GCA_030638185.1 Candidatus Aegiribacteria sp. | reverse complement strand
TCCACATGGACAGGGTAAGGGGTTACAACGGCTCAAACGTAGCTCATCCGCCTTTCCTGGGCGGTGGAACAGTTGGTCTTTTTGCCAGCAGGTCTCCCAACCGGCCAAATCCGATTGGGCTTGATGTCGCGAGACTTCTTAGAATAGAAGGAAGAAAGATTTATACGACCGGGTTGAGCGCCCTTGACGGAACGCCCCTGATAGACATAAAACCATATACAAAAAGGGATTCAAAGTCTGATCCGGGGGAAGGATGGAATACGAAAATATGTCAATCCCACTAATTCTGATTATCGCAGTTCTTGCTTCATCGGAAGCTCAGTCCTCTGCGCAGGAACACTCAGTAACGTACATCGGAGGAACGCTGGGTATGCCCGTTTTGCTGGGTATTGCACTTGAGACTGAAATAGACGAATCTACAAGAATGGGATTTCATGCAGGATCGATGATTCTAGCAAACTCCCTGGGAGTAAGAATCATTCGTGGAGCAACAGACCCGGGATGGAAGTTCAGGTATTTTGTGGGAGCTGCTGTGATATTAAATCACCACGCCGAATATACGGGTGATCCAAAGGGTATATCGGGGCACGGATGGTGCGGTGCGGGTATTGACTGGAACACGGAGGGATGGCGGCTCGCGATTGAAACAGGTTTACTCGTAGGCGGGTCACAGGAAAGAGGCTTTGGGTTTTCGGGATTGACGCCTACATGGGGTATCAGTCTTCTGTATGGTATCTGACAGAAATATTGTTGAAGGGAGAGTACGGATGTTCTTCGGGAATAGAGTGCTTTTCGCGGTTTTGATATGTTTATTTGCAGTCATGAGCGGTATTGCTGAAGCATCGGAAGATCAGGCTTCCGCTTCTACCGCAACTATCTCAGGACACATCACCGGTTATCCGTCAGACTGGTTTCCTCCCATGTATGTCTATGCCAGGAATGTGAACACAAGAAGTACATTTGCGGTCTACACTCAGGGTTCTTTTGACTACACCGCAGAAATTCCCTATACGATAACCGTCTGCGAACCAGGAACATATACTGTGTTTGCATGGACAGACAGGAAAATCAGCGGTGTTTGGATAGGCGGATTCTACAGCCGTTACGATGAAAAGGGCAGTATAGAACCCATATTCGTTGAAGTAGAACTTGGGCAGGAAGTGGGAAACGTGAATCTTGAAAGCAATATGTTCAATGTTGATCAGGATATGGTTCCATTCCCATGAAATACCTGTGAGAAAAGCAGGATTGATTTGGAGGTACTGACATGAGGGCAGTTTTTATACCGTTTTTGATGTTGACTCTTACAGCTATTGCTCTTGAGGATACAGGCAACCCTATGTGGGTGAATGCCTGTGAGGTTGTAACGAATGAGGCCGATGCCGAAGCCCTGTTGGACGAGCTCGTAGTCTGCGGATTTGGTTATACGGGATACCTCTGGATCCCGGACTGGAATTCTCTTTCAGGATTCGAAGGCTGGCTTGTTTATAATGGTCCGTTTGATTCCGAGGAAGATGCCTCAATCGCAGCGTGCCGCCTGCTATGGAAGTATCCTGATATTTATTCAATACTGGTTTCGGACGATCCTGTCCGCTTAACAGCTTCACCTGACCCGAGTAGCCTTGCGGATCTAACTGGTCTGATACCACCTACACAGGACTTTAAGTACCAGTCAATGGTGCCGGATAGCTGGGGAACCGAATGGAAAATCCATGGCTCCGGTGAAGAATGGGAACAGCCTGTTCAAATTACCTCAACTCCTCCCGGCTGGATTATCGATGAGTGGGAGGATATTTACATCGGAACTCTTGAATTGAGAGGTTTTACGGAACCGGAAGATGTTACAGGTGAATATGAACGAGTATCGGCTTTTCTCCGAGAGAATGCCATGGAGTTGGATGTCAGCGTAATAGAATCTCCAGGTGAATACATCCTTCTGCACAGACTTCCCGATCCCGGCGACAGAGAGGGAGATACTGATTTCTGGATTGCAGTTCGAAGCGGTACTCTTGAGTATGGTTACAGGGTCAGAAGTTTCTACGGAGAGATGCCGTACAGCTGGCTGAATATCCCTGAAGAGGCAAGAGAATCCTTTATACCGAGAGTTGTGGATTCCCGTCAGGAGGCAATTGGATACCTGCTGGAAAGGCTCCTTGAAGACAGTGTGTACGATACCGATACGATAGAGAACATCTCATTCAGCCTGGAATATCCTAATAACCTTCCGGCAAACGCCTGGCGGGATTACTACGATATCGCTATACGTGAAGTACACAGGCCCGGTGGAGTGGGAGATCCCAATACCGCACCGATACTGGATAGATTCCGTGTCTATTCAAGGGGGGGAGAGATTCTATGGTTTAATCGCCTTATAGGTATTTTCCTGCCTTACAGTGAGATGTTCACTTTCAGTATTGAAGACTTCATATGACATAATACTCGCCAATTGTCAACCTATGTACGAAATGTGGTTGACAATAGTTGATATGTCGTACATACTCACCTCTGCGCTGAAAGATGATTACTGAGTTAAATTGTACGATGTCATTCATATATGAAAGTATGTCATGATCGACAACAGTAGCAAAATTCTGAAAATTCTCAGGAACAGTAGAAACTATATATCAGGCGAGGATATATCGTTGGAACTGGGTGTTTCCCGTTCAGCTGTATGGAAAAACATCGGGAAACTACGGGAACAGGGCTATATTATCGATGCTGTCTCGAACCGCGGATACCGGTTGTCGGAGGGTATTGATCTGCCTATCAGTGACGAAATTCACCGCTATCTTAATACTGAATGTTTCGGCAGCGAAATTGTCTATATGGACTCTGTGGATTCAACCAATAGCCTTGCCATGATATTTGCTGCCCGGGGAGCTGCACACGGCACCGTTGTCACTGCTGATCAGCAGACCGAGGGCAGGGGCAGAATGGGAAGAAAAGGGATTTCACCGCCCGGATGACCCGCTCCTCGCTGGGCACGTAGAATGCCTCCATGACCGGTGCGAAGGG
>DAOWFD010000361.1 GCA_030638185.1 Candidatus Aegiribacteria sp. | reverse complement strand
GGTCTCTTTTGAATGGTTTCATCAATGAACAGGTCAGTAGTCCTGTTGAACAGGTCCTTGGCTTCAATTTCAAGAAACTCACCGGCTCTGTGCTCTGGTAACATCTGCCGCATGGCGTTCGGCCAACCAAGAGGTGAGTCCATGCAGAACAGAACATGATTCTCATCACCGATCCAGTTCTGGCATTTCTTTACAAGAGGGTACCACCTGTGATCAGGCAACACACTGTAATCCTCAATGGATCCGGCATTCAGATATGAAATCAGATTGATGCGCTTGTTTTCATACTTTGCATAGACAAGGCCGGTCTTGGCGGGCTGCGTCGCGCAGTCGATACCGATTATGGAGATACTGTCTTCAGTAGTCATATTCTTTTTACCGCTTCTCATTTCATTTACATCTGCGAAAAGATAGTAACTTTCAGGCTCACTCAAAACCCCCGATTATGATCAGGAAGATTCGGACCCCTGGCAACAGGAGGTGTATACTTGTCCTAATACACATATCAGAATGGGGTGGATTAGTGGCTTCAGCCTGCCTGGTTTCAGGGGATCAATTCCCTTGAGCTGTACCGGCAGTTCTACATATCACATAATACCAACTGCGAAAGGAGCTGCCATGGATGATTATCTCTCGCTTACGGATACAGCCAGGTGTCTCGGCATGGGGCTGAGGGAGGCGATGAGGGAGATCGGCAGGGCTGATCTGAAGACGGTCATGTACCAGGGCAGAAAGTGCTACTTCCGCAGGGACATCATCCAGTGGCTGACAAAGGAGTTTGGTAGCCTGGCTGCTGACAGACTCGCCGCCGCGGAGCAGTCCAATGCCGAGACCGTGGGAATAAACCCCGCAGCCCTCCTGATAACGGACATGCTCTTCAGCAGGATATCCCTGCCTTACAGAGTTGGAACGGCATCCAGCATGCTCAGAACCATCGCATCGGAAGCCTGCAGAACAGGATCGCTTTACGACGAGAAAGCCCTCCTGGAACAGCTTATCCTTCGAGAAAAGGCCACATCAACAGCTCTCAGATGCGGCGCAGCCCTCGCTCACCCCATGGATGTCTCAAGACTCTATGTGGAGCATAGCCTGCTGATGCTCTTCAGGCCGCCCCATCCGCTCCCTTTCGGAGAGGAGAGCGGAAGGCTTACGGCCCTTTTCTTCCTGCTGGTGTTCCCGGTGGCAAATGAGTATCTGCATGTTCTTGCCAGGCTGAACAGGATGCTGAGATCACAGGATTTCATAGACGATCTTCTTATAGCCCGTGACGAGGAAGAGATGCTGAATATCATCGAAGAGCGGGAAGTTGAACTTCTTAAGAAACTCTGATTCGGAAATCAGGCAGCTGGAATCAGATTTTTTCGTTGACGATTATAAATATCCGGCTGAAACACATCTTTCAGATGAAATAAAACAATACAAATCCAGGTATGTGTTGTATGGAAGACGTTCTCGGAAATAACTCAGTACTTCTGGATTATTACCTTAAAAGCTTCAATCCCGGCATGAATGGCTTCCATAATGAAAAGGTCAGGTCAGAATTCGATCGGGAAAAAGAACCGCAGTTGGTTTGAGGTCAACACAAAAACTCAATCGTTAGGATGAAAAACCATGAGAATTTTCAGCGCCGCAACTATGATGGCTCTGCTCAATCTGTTTATCTCGTCACCTCTTGCATCTATCATCGATTTCAAGGAACTGGACATTGACTTCACAGACAGTGCAGACGCAGCAGCAAAAGCCACCTGGTCAGAACCAGATATACTGACCATCACCTCAAACGGTCTGGGATGGGACGGTGAACCCGCGTCCCTGCGTGATGGATGGATACATACAGTTCCCTTGGCTCTAGGGCTTTCATGGCGGCCGCCTTTTGCAATATCGGTTCGCGTCAGCATTCATCCGGAAATGGAAGAAATCACACTGGGCAACGGTCAGGTGACAACACCATACCAGGGCGATGTCTATGTACGCTACTCTCCGGACGCCATGCACTGGTCAACATGGCAGGTGCTTCAACCGAATGACTCTCAGACCAGCATTCCAATACAGAATCCGGGGCGGCATTTCAGCGGAACGCTTCGCGTCCCTTACTCAGAACGGGAGGAGTACCAGATACTCCTTCAAAAATACGCTGATCTGGATGTTCCCTGGAGGAGCGACGAGGACGCCGCCGTTCGCTGGATACTGCAGAGCGATCCGGATTTCTTTGAGAGAGAAACCCCCTTCATAGGTTACATCGAATTCCTGTATGAAGGTTCATTCCATGGTAAACAGCGAATCACATCATTCAGGGCAGAAGTGACCTACGGAATGAGCGGACTCCACTACTCACCGGATAATGATGACATCTATGAAGATCGGGATTCAAGACCATGGTCCTTCAGGGCAGAGTGTGAATAAAACTGGATCATCCGCCGTTGGCCTGGTATTACTGTATCAGCTTCAATCGGAGAGCCGGATGTATATAGAACCAACAGCCCGGTCGCCCTCAGCGGTATGAAAGCCTTCCATGTAAATGTGAGTGCTGTCGGCAAAGGTGAACACGACAACCCCGGAGATAAATCCCGGGCAAGTATGGCAAATCGATTCAGTACTCTACGATCGCCAGCACATTATTGTTGTCTGAATCAAGTATTGCACTGAGCTGACTGGTGGTGTCTGGAGACATGAACTGCAGCACAGCAACATTGAGAACCACTGGGAACTCAGGGTAATCGTTACCCTTTACCACCAGGGCGTATTCCTCCCAGTCGCTGTAAGCCGAACCCATTGAATCTCTGGCTGCGTCCAGCCAGGGACCGGCATCGTCATAGTCAGGCAGTTCGCCCAGGGGTACAGATGTTGAATCCTCCCAGAAGTGATTGGTGGTTCCTATATACTGAACCATCACGATCAGCACGTTTGTAGAATCCGATGTTTCTGCGTAATAGAACTGCCAGGGGATAGCGGTCTCCGGCTCCCCCTCATCGTTGATGTCGATACATGAAACCATGAAAAGCACTCCTTCGGGGAACTCGGTGTCACGAACCTCATTGGCAATAACACAGCACCAGCCCAGGCTGTGCTCATCCGGTATGATTGTTCCGGTGGGATCACTTCCACATCCAAAGACCAGAAGAACGGCTCCAAGAAAAGAAAGGATCACTCTCGAATATGACATAATGGCAAACCTCCAAATCAGCTCTAGCAGCAGATAATCTATGACCTT
>DAOWFD010000246.1 GCA_030638185.1 Candidatus Aegiribacteria sp. | reverse complement strand
TTCCTCCTCACGACAAAGCTGCCTGTGCTGACCTCGGAACCAATACTGCACTGAAGAAGGTATACTCCGTTGGGAACAACTGTTCCATTCTCGGTGAAGCCGTCCCAGTAAAGAACACTACCCGATTCAGCATGACCGCTCCAGATCATTCGACCGGTTAAATCAAAGATATTTACCTCAGCTTCTTCTGAATATTCCACTACAGGAATGGCAAACATCCAGCCTGTGTCTTCAGCGCTACGGGTAATCTCAACAGATGAAACTGTATTCTCAGATTCCCTGCTGCCGTAAACACTGATCTCAGAAAGACCGGAAGCTCCACATACTCTTACATAACGAACAGTTTCAGTACTGTTCCGAGACTCCTCAAGGAATGGATAGAATTCCCTGTCAGAACCGGCAACTTCGATTAACAGAGAAGGTTCAACTACACGAGCAGTTTCAACAGTTCGTACGGATGCATCTGTAAGCGAACGTACATCAAGAAAAGTGCCTGACATTCTCTCAGGCAGAACAGATGTTACAGTACATTCCTTTCCGAGATCGATGACAACTGCATCCGCTCCCGGAGATGGTGAATAACAAACCTCTGTACTGCCATCAGTCAGACATCCAGGATTGCCTCCTGAAGGAATTGCATGATGTGTTGCTGGCGGTACAGTTGCAGCCGTTCTTTCATGTACTGATGCTATCTCAGCATGAGATGATTCTTCTGTTATCCTATGCTCAGTTATCTCCGGAATCCTTATTGAAGCTCTCTCGACTGAAAACTCCTCAATCACACAACAGCCAAGAGAAATAACATCAGAAGGGCTGGTGAGGAACTTGATGTTATTGCTGTATTCCGACTCATTGGTCCCATCGCGGGATCTTACCCAGTATACGACAACAGGATTATCGAAGCTGTCGTTGAAATAATCTGTATACGTATTGTCTCCCACATCGGTTAAACCAACAACTACAGGAGCCATTCTAGAATTGGGAGCGAATACTCTGTAAATCGCATAGCAGATAACATCAGTGGGTTCCTCCGGACTTCCGGAGTATGGATCGTTCACCGAAAGATTCCACCAAAGATCAACCTCACAGCCACTTGTGGTATACGTTATCTCACCGTCGAGATTCGTGGGTGGTTCCGGTATCGTATTGTCAGCTTCAAAGCATCCTGTATGCCAGCTGTCGTGCTGGAACTGCGGCCAGGGGAGATAGGTATAGGCTGAGTTATCAGCCATCTCGTAGCAGTGCAGAACACTGTTGTTCAATTCACCGAAGATGATCTCAAGCCTGCCGTCATCATCAACATCTCCCAGAGCAGGCTGTCCCGAGAGGGCATTGGTGCTGGACACGGCAACGGGGAAGCCACTTGTTGCGCTGCCATCATGATTGATCACATGCAGTCTGCCGTCTCTGCCTGCAATTACCAGTTCAAGCATTCCATCAGAATCAATGTCACCTATACTTACTCCATCATCGGTCCAGGTATACAGATTCACAGGGAAACCTGGGAGATCGATCCCCGTGGGGCCGTCCCAGCAGTAGAGTATTCCTCCGGAGCTTGAGACCACAATGTCGTTATCTCCGTCTCCGTCTATGTCTGCTATCGAAGCTCCAGAGGAAGCGTCTCCAGCGACCGCAATGTTGTACTGTATGTTTCCATCTGAACCGTTGAGCACCTTGATCGAGCTGCTGCCGGAAGAAGCACCAATAACTATTTCCAGAGCATCATCTGCATCAAGGTTGCCCGTTGCCACCGCACACAGAATGTACGTACCTCCCACGCTGGTACTCCACTCCTCCGTGCCTGTGGCAGCATTCAAGCAGTACAGAGTACCGGGACCACCGTCAGGCAGATACTGCGTGAAATCTGTAACAGCCAGGATTTCAAGATTATCGTCACCGTCCACATCGCATAATGATGGAGTGGCGGAAACCGATTCATCATTGCCCCAAAATTTCAGCCATAAACTGCTGCCGTCATTCTCCCTGGCGAGGAAGGTTACACCATTAGCAACATTTTGTACTACTTGCCGGCCAAGAGCATACTCATTGACACCATCCCCATTGAAATCACCGGCCAGAGGAGAGCATAATGCATTCCACCTGAACATGAAGGCAAGGATTCCTGACCAGGGGCTTATGGCTGAGCCTGTTGATGTAAGTCCGTTACATCCGTATGGGTGAACAGCAAGTATTTCAGGAACAGATGATGAAGCACCTGTAAGATTGACAATCGCCGGGGATGCCTGAACATCCGGATTGCCGGAACTCCAGCCTCCGCTTACAGGCCATCCAGGCATTGAGCTGCCATCGTCGTCCAGAACATCAATCCAGCCGTCGGCGCTCTGAATGACCACATCAAGATCACCGTCACCGTCAAGATCGGCAAGTGCCGGTGAGCCCAGCACCTGATCGTGAACCGGAACAGTCCATTCGAGTTCAGTTTCAAAACCTAGGCTAAGTTTATGGTGGGTGTCGTAGGAAGGACCCGGTACTGTCCCGGCACCCTCAGGATCCATTAGATCCATTCCGTCGGTATCGGAAGCGCTTACAGACAGAATGTATGACCCGTCACCTTCCTCAGTCGGTAAAGTAACCTCTCCCGTCCAGGTGTCATTGGGAACAACTGAACCGCTCCATACTCCATTGCCCACAGAAAGAGGGCCGAGAGTTGCAGAGAGTGAGCTTGTATTCATTTCTTCTGTGAAGACCAATACCACCTGAAGCTCTGCTCCGGCAGGGGCAGGATTGTCAACAGAAACATTCAGATCCGCAGAAAGATCGTTTGGTACCCATTCAGCGTGGTAATAAGTCTGATCGGTTTCGAGATCAGATATGGATACTTCACGGAGGGCAGGATAGAAGTTGTGAAGCTCGCAGTCGATGCTATTAGACCATTCAACCGCAGGATCTGGTGCGGGAGGATCGGGAATTACTTCGTTTACATGTGTAAAACATGAAACATCAATTCTGTAGGAACCGTCCGGATATTCGGCAAGAACAGGATTGATTGTTTCGGTACTAAGGTACTGGTAATTCCTATTGGTTCGCCACCAGTTCTCCTCGATGTTGTCTATACCAAGACCTTCCCAGGCCTGCATGTCACCACAGTTAGTAAGGCACAAAAGCACTCCGTTTTTCCCAAACATGGAACTCATAAACCATTTGAAATAGAGCAGTTCTGCTATTTCATTGTTTTCTTCACTACTCAATGCGCAGTCAAAGTTAACCAGATACTTCTCTTCAAGAACTTGGCTTCCTGAAGCTGATTCCTTAATCAGCTCCCAGTATACTCTTTCAGGCGCACAGTCTTCTGTGTAAGAACAAACTTCTCCCTGACCTTCTCCCTGAAGGCTTACACCGAAGAAGAAATCAACATTTCCATAGAGAGAATCATCTTCCAAAATCTTATCTTGCGCTTCTGCAACAGTCCATCCGCTCCATTCCCAGGGACATGCATCAGGCAGAAACATATGCTCAAAAGGTGGTGTCAATCCATCAGGGTTGAATTCCCAGTAATCGCTGCCTTCTGGCTCAGGTGTAAGATAGTCAAGGGGATTGACAAGACACACACCAACCTCATTGTAATGCATCCAGTCGAAATGGGTATGCATGGTCATGCTTGGATTGTCCCACATCTCCTGGATTAGATCACCTTGGTAGATCTCATCATCTTCAATCCATTTGACTCCTTCAGGGTTGTATATTTCTGGATCCTCCAGATGTCCGTAACACCAGCCGTTATCCGAAGTCAATGTGGGAGTTACTATCATGTACCAACCACTGACAGTTTCTTGTATTACTCTTACATATCCATCCTCAACGCACCTTACATAATTACCGTTTACCTCTTCTGTGTTCGCATCGATATCTATTCCAGCGTGGAATTCTCCCCACCCGTTAACCGGGTCACCATAGCTTGCCATGAGGGTTTTTGTATTGTTCATCTGGCCCTCGGTGCTGCCAACTGGCCATGGAATCATCGAAGGATCATTTGCGCGAGATACCGAGATAGAACAGCATAGAGATAACGCTACGATTAATGAAACATACCTCATTCAAATCACCGCCCCTTGGACATTCATAACTAATAGCGGCATCGGAATTCTGCATTCTCCGCCACTTGAAAGCGGATTCATGAGTAAATAGTGCCCGTTGGGAGATACTTCAGGTGCTTGTATCGAAGTTCTACCGATTTCAACAGGTTGAGTACATGCTAATGTATCATTTATATAGATGTTTAATTCAACGTAATTAAATTGACCTCTTGATCTGCGTGTTACGATAATCGCAGTTACAATCCTTGAGTTAGAGCAACTAACCCTTGTCTGATCTACATAATCCTCTCTTGGAGCTGTTTCAGGATACACGTACTCCGAACCACCGCGCAGATCAACAACGCGGCCTTTGCATAATCCACCTATACACAGGAAATTCCCATCAGGACTGAAAGTGCAGTAATCGGTATTTCTGTCAGATCCAGTGTGTTCAGTATCTATGTAGATATCTCCATCGACGTAATCTGCAATTGCACTGTGACGTTCAGGATGTCTTGTCTCACACGATGCAAAATGGCCATTGTAAGAAATCGGTGGTTTGAACATCCTTGAAAAATGGAATTCAGAAGGTATTCTTTTTTGGATAGTACCGTTGCGGTCCATAATTACCACACTACCGGGATCTTCATCATACCTAGTCTTATGGAAAAACACTAATACATTTCCATCGGCGCTTATGGTACCGCTGTAGATTCCCAATTCATCAAACTGGATTGCCTTGAAGGAACCGTCAGGATAAAGCAAATTAGCGTAGTACTGTACATTCCAGCATCCCAAATCATCAATTCCTTCATTACCCATGGCTATTACGCCAATACTCGCATCTCTGGAGAGAGAAAGGCCATTCATGGCAACGGCTATTTCTCCCATTCTATAACCGTAAGTATTCAGGATGTAGCCTGCATCTATAAATATAACCTTGGGAAGAACTGGTCTAACTGCATCTTCCGCTGCATATCTGCCTTCAGGATCTACAATCATGTGTTCCCGCCAGTACCACTCACCAGGAAAAACCTCATCTGCATCAACATGAACTGGATTCCCTTCAGTATCGAAGAAGGTGTGAAGGTTCTGAGAGATAGCCGCCCTGACTCGCCTGTCAAGCCAGTACCTGTCCTCCCAGGGAATACTCTCATCTTTGAGAGTTTCTTCTAACCAGGGATATGGATAACCACTGGTTAAGGAAGCTTCAAGTTCTTCTATTGTTTCCGTACGGAAAAGCTCGACCACTTCAAACTCATCGTAATCCGTAAGTGGTATTACGGGAATGGTTGACTCTGGAATATACTCGCTCTCCCAGGTCTGCTGTCTGAGGGATTGAACGGTATCAAACAGATTGGAAGCACTCAAGGAAGACGCCATAAGACATACAATTCCTGCAATTATTATTCTCATTTTAACCCCTGTCTAAAAGTTATTCAGAATTGTTTCTCAACTTGGAACATTGGCGGAGGACGGATCAGTGGGTAATGTAGGGTTACCCCCCCCCCAGCTACAATAAACAGTACTTTCTATGTTTTGAAATTCTTTTTGTTGATTGAAGTCTGCTCTGTCAGACAGGTTGAAGTGATTTGAACTGTTCGCAGATGTAGTGGATATTATTGAAATCTGTTTCTGATTGAGACTCTGAAACGAATCACATATTCTCATTTGAAGATTATAATTGCCTGCTTCAGTAAATCAAGTGGGGTTTTACTATTATGCTGTTCAAGAACCCCGTCCCTTTCAGGAGACGGGGTTCTTTAACGCATTATTAACGACACCATGTTTACGATTGGACGCGAGTGCTTCTTCACCATTTCGCTACGGAATCCGGCGAGATGTCCGGGTCAGCGATCTCGGAAAACAGTTACGAACATTGATTCGTGGAACTACTTCTATTATGCTCTCTCTGTAATATTAGCTGTCTGTATTGCACCATACGCGGAACCCACTTCGGAATCCCGGGCAATCCGGTAGCCATGCAATGATTGGAAGTCGACCGGTGCCGAATGATGTCATGGAACTTCAGGAGAAGTTGAAAGAGCTTCAATCCATCTCAGATAACAAGAAGGCAGACAGACAATGTGTGGATATTCTTGTCGAACTTGCACACGCCTTCTACCGTAACGATCCCGACAAGACCAGGCAGTACGCTGAACAGGCTCTCGAATCTGCATTGAAACTCGGATACACCCGTGGAGAAGCCTCGGCCTACAAGGAGCTTGGTGTCTACTACTGGTCCCAAAGCGATTACAGGAATGCTCTGAAATACTACAGTCAATCCCTTTCCATCTGTGAAAATATCAACGATAAAGATGGTATGGCATCGTGCTATAAGTATTATGGCGTAATTCACATGAGCCTGGGCAACTTCGATAAGGCACTTGATTACTACCAAAAGTCTATGGATACCATAAAAGATTCCAGCAACCGGAAAGAGATGGCAGCACTATTCAACAACATCGGGATATTACACAGGAAAATGGGCAATTATGAGAGTTCTCTGGATTATCATCTCAAATCGCTGAAAATTTTCGAGGAGATTGGGTACAATCAGAGTATAGCCATCTCGATATGCAACATCGGAGTTCTTTACAGGAATCAGGGTAATTCCGATAAAGCGCTCGAATACTACAAAATGGCCCTGAAGCTGTATGAGGAACTCGGGGATAATAAAGGAATCGGCAATATATACAATAATATCGGGAATATTCACCTTCTTGACGACAGGAATGATCTGGCTCTCGATAGCTTCAACAAGGCTCTTGATCTTTTCAGAGAATGCAGAGATCAGTCCAGCATTGCAATCGCCAGCGGCAATATTGCCAGCATATACTCTGATTCAGGAGATTACGATAAGTCCCTTGAACTCCATATGAAAGACCTGGAATTTTACAGAAAGCTCGGTGACAAAAGCGGCATATCTGCGTCATGCAATAGTATCGGATACAACTACATGCTCCTTGAAAAATATGATCAGGCTCATGAATATATTCAACTGGGCCTTCAGACAGCGCTGGACATAGGAGCAAAGGATTGGGAACTGGTAAGCTATCAATACCTTTCCGAGCTGTATGAGGCACAGGAAGATTACAGGCAGTCTCTCTTCTTTAACAAGAAACACAATAGTCTCAAAGAGGAAATGTTCGGCAAGAACACCGCCGAACACATTGCCATAATGCAGATAAGATACGAAACCGAAAAGATGGAGAAGGAATCAGAGATCATACGATCGAAGAACGCTGAACTCCGGAAAGAGATAAGCCGACGTGAGTCTGTCGAAAAAGAAATCATGAAACACAGGGATAATCTTGAGGAGATGGTGGAGCAGCGCACTGCTGAACTGCAGCGCAGTTTTAGTAAACTGGCAAAAAGTCTCACCGGCACCGTATTCGCCATATCCAAGATTGTCGAAACCAGAGATCCAT
>DAOWFD010000392.1 GCA_030638185.1 Candidatus Aegiribacteria sp. | reverse complement strand
TGATGCTGAAATTGGACCTTATTATCGGTTACCTTATATACCTAGCTGGAACCCTGCAGAAAGCCAGGATAGTCGAACCCTTTGTGGGTGGTGAAACCCTGGAAAAGATTCCGGACATGAGAGTATCCGGTGTGAATTTCTACAAGACCATAATGGAGCTGAGTCTGCTCAAGGGGATCTATCGCTGGGCGGAAAAGAAACTCTTTGACCTGTACGTTGTTGCCGGTAAGTTTGTTGCTGGTTTCGGTATAATTTTCTCTTTCATGCATAATGGCATACTGTCCAGATATTTCCTCTGGTTTATTATTGGGCTTGTGGTACTGTGCATAGTGCTGATCTGATTGGGTTAGGAATATGATTGAATTATACGTACTTCTGGGTTTGATGATCGCTGGAGCGATAATATCGATAGAGGTAAAGAATCTTCTGTCAGCCGTTGTGGCCGTAGGTATCGTAGGGCTTGGACTTTCCATCATCTTCCTTCTTCTGAAAGCACCGGATGTTGCCCTGACCCAGATCGTTGTTGAAATAGTCGCTGTAATACTTCTCATCAGGGCGACACTGCATAGGGAGATAGCACAGAAATCCTGCGGAAGTAGACCCTTTGGAGCTATCATGGGAATTCTATTCCTTGGATTTGCCGTCATTGCGGCACTTGTAACCTTCAGCAGCGGCCTTAATCCATTCGGAGAGCCACTGATGACCGTTTCAAGGTTCTATCCCATGAACGCCATCTCCGGAACAGGGGCTATTAATGTAGTGTCTTCAGTAATTCTTGATTATCGTGCCTATGATACACTTGGAGAGGCCACGGTTCTTTTCACCGCCGTGATTGGTGTACTGACGGTAATGAGAAGCGTTGGGAAGAAAAAAGAGGAAGATTTACAGGAGAACAATGAGTAAAGAACACGAACGCGGAATGTCTGTCATTGTAAAAACGGTCACGAGGCTTACCGTTGGTCTGATATTCCTCTACGGAATTTACATCATTCTACACGGGCATCTTACGCCCGGTGGCGGATTCGCCGGCGGGGTTATCATAGCACTCTCTTTCATCAACCTTGACCTGGCTTTCGGCGGCAGCGTTTCGGCGAAGATATTCTCTAAGGGAAGCACCGGTGTTGTTGAGGCACTGGGGGCTGTCATGTTCCTTACTCTGGCTCTTATTGGACTGAGATACGGAGGATTCTTCGATAACTTCCTCCATCCGGACGGAGATCCGGGACAGCTTTTAAGTGCCGGAATAATACCTCTCGAGAACATCGCTATCAGCCTTAAGGTGGGTGCAGGTCTGTTCGGTATTTTCCTTACTATAATAGTCCTGCAGAAATTTGAATCGGAGAAGAAGTGATGGATGCGTATATGCCCTATGTACTCTGCATGATACTCTTCTGTATCGGTATCTACGCAATACTTTCAAAACGTAACATCATCAAGATCATACTGGGAGTCGTGATAGCGGAGTATGCTGTGAACCTTTTTCTTGTTCTTGTGGCCTACAAGGCCGGAGGGAGAGCGGCAATATTTTCCGAAACAGAGGTTATTCTTCCTGAATCGATGGTCGATCCGCTTCCACACGCCCTTGTGCTCACGTCAATTGTGATAGGGCTTGCCACCACAGCTTTCCTTATCGCACTTGCAATAAGACTGTACGGTAAATACGGAACCTTTGACATAACAAGGATGCGGGAGTTAAGAGGATGATAAGTGAAAGCATAGTACCGCTTTTTGTAGCGATCCCACTTGCGGGGGCTTTCCTGACCGCTCTGCTTAAGAGGATAAAGGGAATTCCCGACACTCTCGGGGTTATGACTTCCGCAGGCGCATTCGCCCTTTCCATCCTGTTCATCCTGAAGATGGAAGTGGGTCAGAGGATAATCTGCAACATTGGCAACTGGGGTGGATTCAACGAGGTACTTGGAAGAATAGTCGGCATTCAGCTTGTAATGGATGGGCTCACCATATTCATGCTGCTGATAGTCAATTTTGTTGCATTTCTTGTGGCTTTGTACTCGGTTAATTACATGACGAGATACACCGAGAAATGGCAATTCTACTGCCTGTTCCTCCTCATGCTTGCCGGTATGAATGGCGTTCTGATCACTGGTGATTTGTTCAACCTCTTTGTATTCGTTGAGATAGCTTCCCTGGCAAGTTACGCGTTAGTGGCGTTCGGCACCGAGAAACGGGAGCTTGAAGCCTCATTCAAGTACGCTGTTATGGGTGGTATAGCTTCACTCCTGATACTGATGGGAGTGATATTCCTGTACAGCAATACGGGTACGCTGAATATGGCTGATATGGCAAGAGTCATCGCCGGTTCGGAACAGCCTGCATTAATGT
>DAOWFD010000412.1 GCA_030638185.1 Candidatus Aegiribacteria sp. | reverse complement strand
TTCAAGTGCTGTTTCATATTCCGGCAGGAGTTCCAGAACGAAGGAACCCTTCTCGTCATCCTCACTTGCCTGAAACGGAGCCATATCGGAATAAGGTGTGTGTATTGTTCCTATAGCCCTGTATACTATTGCATTCATGAATACTTCCATTCCATTATCCCGTATTTCCATGTCACCTGCCTGAGAAGATCCAGACTGTATAATAAGATACATGCAGTATTCATGTCATGGTACCGGGATCAATTCTGAAATCGGGACTTGCCTTTACATATCAATAGATAGTATATGATACTTGGCTTTAAACTATTCCTTTAACAGGGGTATTTCAGTATGGCGAGTTCTGAAAAGACAAAGAAAGAGCTTCTTAAGGAACTGTCAGATCTAAAAGAACAGTTGGCCGGTGTTACTGACAAGACCAGTCCTTGTCCTGTTGATGGATTAAATACTGATGAATGTATCGACTTTTTCCAGAGCATGGTTGCTGCTATCACAGAACCGATTCTCATACTAAACTCCGATCTGAAATGCGTATTCGCGAATAAGAGCTTCTCCGAGATGTTCGGCATCGAATCCTCAAGCATCCAGGATGCTTCCGTTTACGATATCGGCAACGGCCTTCTGAACCTGAAAGGACTCAGAGACCTTCTGGAGGAGCTACTTTCAATTCACAGGGATTTTGACGGGTACGAGGTCAATCTCAAACTGATCAACATAGGTGAACGGACGATGTCGCTGAACGCAACCGATGTTCATCAGAAGATCAACGCAGAAAGACTCTTGCTCCTGAGCTTTTTCGATATTACGGAACAGAAGAAGGCTCAAAAGAAGCAGAGGGAGGATGAGGAAAAATACAGATCCTTATTTGAGACATCACGTGATGCTATAATGACCCTTGAACCTCCCGACTGGTCCTTCACTGCTGGAAACCCCGCCACTATTAAAATGTTCAGATGTGAATGCGAAGCTGATTTCGCCTCAAAACAGCCATGGTTGCTTTCACCTGAATATCAGCCCGATGGACAGATGTCGGTCATAAAAGCTAAGGAAATGATCAACAGAGCAATTGAGAACGGATCTAACTACTTTGAATGGATTCATAAACGACTCGATGGCGAAGAGTTTCCCGCAACTGTTCTTCTCAGCAGGATAGAACTCAAGGGTAAAACGCTTCTTCAAGCTACGGTTCGGGATATCACCGGGCGCAAACAGGTTGAAGAGGAGCTCATATTACACCGATTTCACCTCGAGGAGATTGTCAAAGAGCGGACAGCCGAGTTGGAGGAGAGCGAAAAGAAGTATCGTACTCTTGTGGAACAGAGCCATGATGGTATTTACATTTACGGATGCAACCACTTTCTTTTCGTCAACGATCGGGTATGAGACCTTACTCTGTACAGCAGAGATAAATTACTGAATATGGAATTCTCCGACCTTATCCATCCAGATGACAGGGAAATGATCAACGATAACGGCACTATCAAAGAGGGTTTCTCTGAACTTTCCAACGTCTTCCAGGTCAGACTGATAAGAAAAGATGATGAAGTCCGGCATATAGAATTTTCCGTTCGGAATCTTACCTACAACGGTGAAAATGCAATCCTTGGAGTTGCCAGGGATATTACAATCCTGAAGAAACTGGAAGAAGAACAGAGAAGAATCGAAAAACTTGATTCCCTGGGACTTCTTGCCGGAGGTATCGCCCACGATTTCAACAATTTCCTGACGACCATCATGGGTAATATTTCCCTCGCAAGAACCATGGTTGAACCGGGCAGCGACCTGTACGAGATCCTGACAAGCTCCGAACACGCAGCCAGCAAGGCGTCCAATCTCCCCAGACAACTTCTCACATTCTCCAGGGGGGAAGATCCGGTCAAGGCACATGTATCTATCTCCAGACTGCTCAGGGACTCAGCCGATTTTGCACTGAGCGGCTCCAACGTAACAGCCGAGTATTCCATTGTGGATCATCTTAAGCAGGTTACCGTTGACGGAGAACAGATCGGGCAGGTCTTCAGCAATATTGTTATTAATGCGCAACAGGCTATGCCGAACGGAGGCCGTGTTTTCATCAGTGCAGAGAATATCCTGCTTGGCGAGGACAATCCTGTGGCAATTCCCGAAGGTCAGTACATTATGATAACAATAAAGGATGACGGCTACGGGATCGAAAGGAATCATCTCAATAAAGTATTCGATCCGTTCTTCTCGACAAAGCAGAGCGGAACGGGCCTAGGTCTTGCAACCTCATATTCGATTATCAGAAAGCACAGGGGACATATAAAGGTTGAGACTGAAGTGGGTAAAGGCAGCATATTTACAATCTACCTTCCGGCTGACATTTCTTCCAAGACCGGTGATACTCATGAACCTGGACCGGAAAAGCTCTCGGGAGGAAAGATACTTGTTATGGACGATCAGGAACTTGTAAGAGAAACCGCAATGACCATGCTTCAACGGCTTGGTTACGAAGTTGATGGCGTAGCGAACGGAAGCGAAGCCATTGAGAAATACAAAACAGGTATGAATATGTCGGAATCTTATGACGCTGTAATTCTGGATCTTACAATTCCGAATGGCATGGGCGGAATAGAGACAATGGAGGAACTGCTCAAGATAGATCCGAATGTAACAGCAATTGTATCAAGTGGATATTCAAACGCGCCTGTCATGGCTAATTACTCCAAATACGGATTCGCAGGAGTCATGATTAAACCGTATTCAATCAGTCAGGTTTCAGATCTGCTGCGCAGTATCTTTGGCGAATAAACCTTTCTCATTCTGAATCATGAACATCTTACCATAGAAGTTGACATGAATTTCAAAATGGCAATCACTGCAGTAGAAAAGATTATTTTCCTAAAATTGTTCGTAATTTTGAGGCAAGACTGGCAAACCTGTACGGTTTCTGTATAAAACCGTCAATTTCCCTGCCGGTGAATCGATCAAGAACATCCCGTTCGTTGTAACCACTTGAAAGAAGGATATTAACATCGCTCCTGATGCGCTTGAGTTCCATGAAAGTTTCCTCGCCACTCATATGCGGCATTGTCAGGTCGAGTATAACACATCTGATTTCGTCAGAGTTTTTACGATAAAGGGTTATTGCATCTCGGCCGTCCACAGCAGTAAGCACGGTGAAACCAAGCTTTTCAAGCATTGTTTTTCCGACAGTTCGTACTGTATCTTCATCATCAACCAGCAGGATTGTTCCGCTGCTTGCCCAGCTCAAAGCTACTGTAGTTTCCTTGTCATGAGGTTCAATACGCCTTTCAAGTGCAGGGAACAGAATCTTGAATGTAGTTCCACGCCCCTCTTCACTGTAAAGTTTGAGCGAGCCACCGTGACCGCGGACTATACCGAGAACAGCAGCAAGTCCAAGACCACGACCAGTATATTTTGTGGTGAAAAACGGGTCAAAAATCTTTGACTGTGTTTCAATATTCATACCATAACCTGTGTCAGAGATATCAAAATAAACGTAGATCCCCTCCTTCAGATCTTCCTTTAAATAGGTGCCGTCGAAATAGTCGTTGTCGCATTCCATTGCTCCGGTTGTGATAGTAATGATTCCGCTTCTGTCGCCAATCGCTTCAGAGGCATTTGTAATCAGGTTCATTATAACCTGGCGTATCTGTGTTACATCCGCTTGAACTGCAGGAATGTAGTTGGAAAGATTAAATCTAAGGATAGCATTTTTTGAAATGGAGACCTCGAGCAGGTGTGCCATTTCCTTAACAATATCGTTGAGATTGATGGCCTCTATAACAAATTGACCCTTGCCGGAATATGCCAGCATCTGGTGTGAAAGCTCAGCTGCCCTTTTAGCTGCTGTTTCGATCTCGAGTATGTTGGAACGGGCGGGAGAAACAGGTGAGAGTGAATCCAGGGCCAGGTCAGCGTTACCAAGTATTCCTACAAGCAGATTGTTGAAATCATGTGCGATTCCGCTTGCGAGTACACCTAGACATTCCAGTTTCTGCGTCTGCAGTATCTGCTTTTCCAGTTTCTGTTTTTCTGCCTCGGCTTCCTTACGGTTGGTGATATCCCGGTCCAGACCGCGGTAACCGATAAAACAACCGGCTTTATCAAACATGGGTACACCGCTTGTAAGAAGACATATCTTTCGACCATCCTTGCTGATATTCCAGTTTTCCAGCTCAACGATAGGTGCAAGTTTTTTGACAATATTATTGAAGACATCGTGTATTCGAGTGCTATCCTCTTGCGTCATCAGATCAAAAGGCTTTTTCCCCAGGATTTCTTCAGCAGTGTAACCAAGCACATTGGCAACCCGTTCAGAGCAGTATGTATAATATCCCTGTGTATCGACTTCCCAGACCCAGTCAGAAGTACTGAGAACAAGGTCGCGAAAGCGCTCCTCCGATTTACGCAATTCTTCTTCTGCCAGTTTACGTTCAGTTATATCACGAATGGATTCGATAGCTCCGGCAAGCTCACCCTGAGAATCAAAAAGAGCACGAGCTGTAGCGTAGAGATATCTACCGTGACCACCCAGGGCGGGAGTGAATGCTTCTCCGATAAAAATGTCAAGCTCCTGCCTGATAGTAGTATAAAGGCTGTCTGTTTCCGAATGAGAGTCAAAGATTCTATCGATAAGGATTGGTCTTCTCTTGCCGTAGAAAGGAATTGCATATTCGTAATTACCCTTATGCAGCATTTCATCGGCAGGAATTCCTGTCATCTCTTCTATCGCCTTGTTCCATGCGATAACATGCGCATCCCGGTTTACAACAAGCGTGGCATCGGGAAGGAAATCAATGATTTCAGACATCTTGCGCTCTGAATCTCTTAGTGCTTCTTCCGTCTGCCTTTGTTCGCTTATTTTTATTTTAAGTTTACGATTGGTTTCGGCCAGCTTCTCTGTACGTTTCCTGACCAGTTCCTCGAGGTGAGTGTGATATCTTACAAGTTTTTCCTCAACTTCTTTATATTCAATTGTTAGGGATATGTTTTCAGCAATAAATGACATCATTTCAAGATCCCGGATCGAATAGAGTGTACTCTGGGAATAGCTCTGAACAGCAACAACACCGATAACTCCGTGCGAAGTCCTGAGAGGAACACCAAGCCAGATTGGAGATGGCTCACCAACCATATTGACCTCACCTTTTCGGATGAGTTCCTGATGAATATTTTCATCAGCAAGAAGTGGTTTTCCAGTTCTGCGAACATAGTCCGTCAGACTTTTATTTAGTTTCTGTTTGCTGAAATCAGGATTTTTATCGTACTCATCGTAATTACAGGGAAATGAGTACCAATCATTTACCTTGTCGTACAGAGCAACATAGAAGTTGCTTGTATCTATGAGTCTCCCGAACTGTTGATGTACAACCTCAAGAAATTCCTGCAAATTACCTGAAGCACTCACCGCTTGTGAGATATGGAATAATACCGACTGGATTTTTTCCGCCTGTTTCTGTCTGGTAATGTCCCTGGCTGCTGCAAACGCTCCTATAATATTTCCGGATTCATCTCTGAAGACGGAAGCGTTGTAAGCGACTTCTGTTTCCGTACCATCAAAAGCTATTAAAACCAGCTCGTAGTCACGGAATTTCCCCTGTTCAAAGACCAGCATTGCACCTTTATGTGCCCTGTCAGGATCGGTGAAGTATTGGGAAAATTTCGGACCTATCAATTCTTTCCTGGTTCTTCCTGTAGTCTGGATGGTTGCCTGGTTTACATCAAGAATAATCCCATCCTTATCAAAGGTAACCAGGGGATCGAGGCTAACCTCGATCAATTCTCGATTGTAGTTCTGAAGGTTTTTAATCTCCTTTTCAGCGAGGTCGCGTTTCAATGCATTTGCGAAAATTGCGCTTACCATTTTTAATAACCTGATGTCGCTTTCTTTCCAGGTTTTTTCTGCCTTTACCGAATCGAATCCGAGAAACCCGATGAGCGTCTGACCATAAACAATAGGAACGAGAATTAGCGATTTTATGCCTGAACGCTGGAAATTTTCTTTTTCGATGCTGGCTTCAAGAGGGAGGTCAGAGACAACAGGAACATGAATTATCTCAAATGCTCTGATTCTTTCAGCAAAATCAGGGTATTCCTCTTCGATTGAGATATTCTGAAGAATATTAATCTGTGGTTCTATATCTTCTTTGCACCACTCATGCGTGTTATTTATCATCTTATTATTGTTAAAAAATCTAAAGACATAACTGCGGTCAATACCTGAAAATTCTCCAATTGTTTTTAAGGCGTTGTTGATTTTATTGTCGATCTCGCTTGGTGAAACGATAAATTCTGTTGAAATCGAAGAAATGAGTTTTTCTAACTCAATTTGAGAATGAAGGGTCTCTTCCATAAGTTTACGTTCTGTAATATCATGAGCTAGGATCAGAAAATGATCGGGGGATCCGTTTCCATATAGAAAACATTTCACCGATATACTTGTATAAACGATTTTCCCTGTTTTATGTAGAAAACGCTTATCTATGGAAAAATGGTTGATCTTGTTTTTACGCAAAGATCTGAAACAGGCAGATTCTTTTTTAAGGTCATCAGGATGTGAGATTTTTCTCCATGGTATTTCAAGAAGCTCATCACGGTCGTATCCGATAATTTCACAGAAGCGGTCGTCTGCGTCCAGAAATTTTTTATCAAGTGATATTATTGCCGTACCGATATAATCAAGTTCATAGTCTTCACGGTTCAGATTCCTGCCCAAAACAACACTCCTGTGATACCTGCAAGAATAGCCTTAACATTTAAAACATAACCAATACATAGTTTACTCTAACAACAAAAAGAGACTTTCGCCAGATGCATTGACTCCTGGTTTAAAAGGGGAAATAGCTGACTGCGGATTCGTAAGCAGGGCTTGGATATATCCCGCTGAACCTGTCAGGAGCAGTAGGAGTAATCCTCCAAGCTGATTAAATGGCTAAATATATACTTGTGCAATAACATATTAATTCAGAGTGACTGATATCTCCCGCATGATGATGCGTTGGTATCTGATCATGTCTTGCGATTAGCAGGAGAATTTGAGATAGTAACATAACTTGAAACATCTTAGTCAAATAGGAAACTGCTTATGAATAATTCAGGTTCTGTACTGTCATACATATCCATTGATGACGTTCTGCGGGATTCAGATGAACTAACCCTGTTCATCAGTCGTACCGGGACGATTATCCTGATAAATAGCCGCGGCAGCGAGATCCTCGGCAGTCCTGCTAATGATATCCAAGGGATGAACTGGTTTGAGGATTTCATCCCCGATTCATCCCGTGAACATGTTTACAATGAATTCCGGTCCAACCTGAACGATCCTGAAATACACGTTTTTAACCAGGATTACCCGGTACTCTGCAGCGGAGAAACCGAGAAACAGGTTTTCTTGTACAACAGGATTGTTACGGATGAAGATGGAATTGTTATGTGTATTATGGTTTCTGGTCATTTGATTGATGGATCCTTCGATAGCCAGGATGAATTAATAAATGATGAGGAAATCTACAGATCCTTCGTTGAAAACAGCAATGACGCCATAATAGTACACAAAGATGGAATAATCGTCTACGTCAACAACACAGCCAAGAGGATAACCGGTTATATAGAAGATGAATTCTATGGATCGAGCGTTCTGGATTTCATTTCAACTGATTATAAACCAATGGTATTGAAACATATGACTGACAGAATGGCCGGGAAGGATACTCCCTCAGTGTACGATATCGAGATTCTGAGGAAGGATGGCGATATAATTCCAGCTGAAATTAGTATTTCGACAATTCACTACAAGGGCGAACGGGCTCAAATGGCTACCCTGAGGGATCTATCCAGCAGACATTCTCTTGAGGAACAATTGCGCCAGATTCATAAGATGGAGGCGGTAGGACAGCTTGCCGGAGGTGTCGCACACGATTTCAACAACATTTTACAGGTAATTAACGGCTATACGGAACTAGCTCAGGGATCACTAGAAAAAGACAATCCGGTTCTGGAAATGCTGCAACAGGTTTCACAGGCCGGAGAAAGGGCAAGCTCTCTTGTCAGGCAGCTTCTTATGTTCAGCCGCAACCAGTTGATCGTAACCAAGGTACTGGATCTGAACGAAGTCATAACTGAACATCTTACTATGCTGGAAAGGGTCATAGGCGAGGATATCGTGCTTGAGTTCCTGCCATCCAAGGAAACCATCTACATCAACGGTGACCAGGCCATGATAGGTCAGATACTCCTGAACATTTTTCTGAATGCCCGGGACGCTATGCCTGAGGGCGGTGAGATCAAGGTAAAGACTAAGCGGGTCTTTCTTGACAGTGAGTTCTGCAAAACTCACTCCTCGTCTGGGCAGGGTTATTACGCGATGTTATCCATATCCGATACCGGCTGTGGCATGGATAAAGGAACACTCAGCAGAATATTCGATCCTTTCTTCAGCACAAAGGGAATCACGGCTGGTACAGGACTTGGACTATCGACCGTTTACGGAATAGTAACACAGCACGACGGGATAATCACTGCCAACAGCAAACCAGAAAACGGCACAAGATTCCGAATCTACATCCCTGTAGTCGATAAGGATGATGTGATCGAAGAACTACTTCCTGAACATGAAATCGTTGAGGAGACATCAAAAACAATAGTTATCACGGAGGACGACGAAAATGTAAGAATTCTGGCCAGTGCTATTCTATCAGAGGCGGGTCACGAAGTAATCACGGCAGCCAACGGAGAAGAGGCTGTTCTACTGATCAGCGATTCCCCCGACAGTGTTGACCTTGTAGTACTTGATGTGATAATGCCGATCCTGGGCGGTTACGAAGCTGCCGACAGGATTCGTGAGATACGGCCTGATTTACCGCTTATATTCTGCAGCGGATACAGCAAGGGGCAGAACCATAAAGACATAGACAAGCACATGGAAAGGTCCAGGTTTCTTTCAAAACCTTATTCAATGACACAGCTTCTAAACGCCATAAGCGAGTTATTTTCCGAAACACAGTAACTCTCCACGCGAACTCTTCGGTCAAGGAGAGATTATGAAGCTGCCGTAGAGTTCCTTCTACCCGGGCACATCCTGGATTCCTCAGTTTAATGAATCTCCCTCATCCAGTCCTCAACAGCTTTAAGACCCTCATCTGGAAAGAAATGCCCGCCATCGTATTCAAAGAATGTAACATCGTATCCAGCATCCGTAAGGAAATTTCTCGCATTTATCGCCCTGTCGTCTTCCTGCGAGCCCCTGCCGATGAATATCGGAAGGGAAGTCGCTGATTCAATGACTCCCTGAGGATAGAGTTCTTCGTCTATAACCCCGCTGTAAGTTGCAATACCAGCAATGAGAGAGGGATTCCTAAGACCGGTCCAGTACGCCATGATCCCACCCTGGCTGAATCCGAGCAGGTAAATTCTGCCAATTCTGTACCGGTTCCTAAGGTCATCCAGGCACGCAATGATCATATCCGAAGACAATTCTACTGAATTACTGAACATCTCATGTTTCTGTTCCAAGGGCATATCCCCCCCATCCCACTCGCTTGAACCGTGGACTGTCCAGCTGTATACCGTCCTGCCGTTCTGTTCGAACGCATAAGGCGCCTGGAGAGAAGCAAAGACAAAATTACCTTCATCGAATACAGTCCATCTGGAGGAAAATTCCGCAACGTCTCCACCGTAGCCGTGGAGTGCCAGAACGAGATCATATTCCTGCTGCGGGTCAAAGTTATACGGTATGTGTATTCTTACCGTCTGCATTGAAGGAAATTCAAGGTACAGCCTCTCACCAAGCGCCTCCATGCTCTGAAGCTCCCTGGATTCTTCCATGACAGCCATGGCCTCATTTGCATATGTATTGAATTCTTCCTCATCCCTAACCGATGAAAAATCAGTGTCGGTTTCTATAAGATCAGGTCTATCAAATCCCGCAAGGGCAGACTGCACCAGGGCTTTCCCTGCAAGTTCTGGTTCATCAAGCAACCCGTAGCAGCACGCCAGGTTGAAGAGGTCTATGGGGTTATCCTCCAGATCCGCCTGAAGGGCCAGAATATAGTATTCAGCTGCTTTTTCATAATCACCCTCCATGTAGAATAACACCGCATCCTGAACAAGATTTCCCGGTTGGCTCTCATAGGAATCAAAAAGTTCTAAAGAGAGTTCTCCCAGTGTAATGGAACCCTCCAGCGCAGATGCTGAAGAAACGAAGTAGACTACAAGAGTTAACAGTATAAGAGTAAGACACTTCATTACGAGGCCGCCTTTCACAAGAATTAGTGTTCTGCAATTATATATCTTTTTGATATATTGTCAATAATTCATGGCTTCCGGGGGAAAGAATATGGACTCCCTTATCTGGAAAGCCGGTTCCATGCTTATGGGCAGGATATTATTCTCGATTCTTATATTCTGCTTGTAAACAGAACATCACACGAACTGGTTTTCCCCCGCTGCAGCGGGATTATTCACCATGGAAAAGCTGAGACAAGCCATACTGCAGTAAAATCTGGAGTTCAATCCTCGGCAAGCACGATAATTGTATCGTTCTTACTGAAGGTGACTTTCCGATGCTTTTTCGGATTCACGACTACACCGTAGAACCTTTCTGCATCATCCTTCAGCTGGGAAAGCCTGTACCCTATTGCAACCTCCCCTCTGGATGCTGCACTTTCAGCAACTGTGTAGAAATTCAAAGGTACACCTGTACTAACGTATCTCTGAACAGGCTTAAGGTATATCTCGGATCCATCCGGATCGAAGAGATCCCAGAAGACTCCGCTGAGATGTCTGTTCTCCGAAATCTGCGTCAGGAGAAGGCTCAGCATCTGATCGCTTACAATGTAATCGTCGGCTCCAGTGATCTCGGCAAGGTTCCTGTTGCGGATATCCTTCATCTCACTTACGAGGGTATAATCACCACCCAGTTTTTCAGTAATATCCCTTATATGAAGCAGTGTCATCAGGGTTGCAGCATCAGCTTCCTGTGCACCCAGCGAATCGGTATAACAGAGTATGATGATGTGATCGAAATTCTCGATCTTCAGACCTTCAAGAACTCTTCTGTCGGTTGTAATCGCGGTGGTGTACTCAAGCTCAAGATTTTGCAGGTCAAGGTCTTCTCCATTGAAATCACATATAGCTCCGTCCGCCACGACCTTCATGAACGAACCCGGCTGGAGGTAATGATCAAGCTCCCTGATAATTATAGGAGCCCTCCAGTTCCATCCAAGCATGATGATTCTGGCGGGGGACTTCATTTCTTTGAAATCCCTTCGAATGGCTTCTCTGTCGATCTTCAGATTCTCTCTTCCCGATAGAACAAGAGTATCGTCATCTTCTGAAACGGCAATGATTCTATCGCCTTCATTGATAATTGTGTCCATCGGGGGATTCAGTACAGGTTGCCCCTCCTCGGATTTGATTCCAATCACGCTGCTTGTCTCGTACATGAAGATTGCTTCCCTGAAGGTTTTCCCGTAGAGTTCCCGTTCAGTATGGAAATAAATCTCATCCCCTCCGTAATCGAGAAGCTCCTGGTAGACAATGGAAAGACCCGACTGCAGACATGTCTGTGCAGTCATCCTTGCCACAATATCCCCGGCGAGCACGATCTCCGCCTTGTCCCTGCCCACTATATGAGCCACTTCCACGTTCCCAGGATCCCGGATAAGGGCTACTATGTTCATATCCACCGATTTCAACCGGGGATTGTTGATGATGGCCAGCATTATCTTAATGACCTCCGGATCGGGATTATCGTTCTCCGGGGAAAGGATTATTATGGACTTCGACATAGCAAGACTCATGATTTCAAGGTCTGAGGGTTCAACGGGATTTCCGGTCCTGCAAACGATTCTTGTATTTTTCGTAGAGGATATCTTGCTTCTTATCTCATCTTCCATTTCAACCTTGTCCATATCAGCCATGATAGCTATGCACGGACTCTTCTGATTCTCGTTTGCTATGGTCAGCTCGGAGATTATTGTGAAGACCTGCGCTGTCCATCCCAGAACGATCGTATGACCCTGTTCAACTACCCTGGATCTACCTTTGCGCAGTGACTCAAGCCTGGCTTCAAGGCTTGTGGTGACAATACCTATAAGTGCGCTTATTATGAAAATTCCGCCCAGTGTAACGCACAACATGACCAGAAGGAAAAAGGCGCCTCCCTCATCCCCTCCCATTGTACCCGGATCAAGGGTTCTCATGAGACTCATCCATGTCATTTCAATGAAACCCTCATCACCGGGCGCTGTCTTTGTAACGAGAACAACAATTGAAAAGACGACTATCAGAATAATCGAAAGCACTCCGAGCCAGATGATTAAACCTGATGTCCCCTTCGACATCATGCTGTCAAATGCATAGCTCAGTTTATCTCTGAAGCTGAATCTGTGCTGCATAATCCCCCGTTCGTTTTTCTTTTTCTGAACAGCTTTTTACTCTGTCAGGAGAGTGCCGGTGCTAAATCCGCAGGCCTGGGATCTCACCGTCGTCAAAGAATGAACTGTTGTTGTTGTAAATTTCGTTATTTCTCATTTTCAGATCGGTCTGATCCGCCTGTCCGGTGGAATAGAAAAGACGTCCGTTGTTCCTGATAATACAATGATCGATATCCAGATCGTGGAATGAACGAAGATAAAAAGCACTGAAGCTGTTATCTTCTATCAGGCAGTGCTGGATTCTTATATTCTCAGAACCTACTATCCGAAAACCCATCGCTCCGCATCCGCTTACGGTGCAGTTGTCTATAGTAATACCCGAACAACCGTCGATGATGATGACTCCCCCATGACAGTCGTATTCCGGAAGTGGATCAACGTGCCTGAAGTAACCGCCCAGTATCTGGACGTTAGTGCAGCCAACCAGCTCGATCACATCACGGTATACATCATCCAGAAGCACCTGTGTGCCCGGTTCGAACCTTATGCAGACATCATGCAGGCCTATAAGGCTTATAGTCGAGGAATTCACATAGGTATCGCACGGTATGTCAATAGTATCATTTGCACATGAATCCATGACCATGCTCCGAAGAGCATTATGCGTTTTTTTATCGACTTCCGGTCCCTCATCAGCCTGAAGTATACCAAACGAAATCACTACAACAGCTGTTATGGCACCATATCTCTTCCTTTTCAAACAGGCACACCCTTTCAGTAAATACACATTAGTATGAGTTCAGCAACAGAAACAGATTCTCTGCCTCCATGCAAAACAGAGGGATTTCAATAAGTATGTATCAATATAATCATTGAATCAATAAGTACAGATTCCTGAATACTCTCATACTACGCTTGCATTTCGAAGGAGGCTGGAACATAATGTATATATGGATTAAGGAAATTACCGGAACCCGGTTTTTTATTACAGGGAGATACAATGCAAAGGATGTACTTTGATCACAACGCCACTACACCTCTGCACCCGGAGGTTAAGCATGCAATAATAGAATCGCTTGACGTTTTCGGGAATCCGTCCAGCCTTCATGAAGACGGCAGACGAGCCAGAATTCTGATCGAGACTGCAAGGGAAAAAGTTGCAGCCCTGATTAACGCTGATCCGGATGAGATCATGTTCACAGGCAGCGGCTCGGAGGCGAATAATACTGTACTTTCAATTGTCATCTGCAGCGGAGCCAGTTGCAATCTGCATTCCCCGGTTGACAGTGATCTTGTAATATCAACCATCGAACATCCCTGTATCATTGAGACATCGAAATGTCTTGAGAACAGGGGAACCCGTGTAAAGCGCGTAGGTGTGGACAGCAGAGGTCTTGTGAAGATGGACGATCTTGAACAGGCGGTATCCGCGAATACATCGCTTGTGTCCGTTATGATGGTGAATAACGAAACGGGCGCGATTCAGGATGTTGAAAAAGCCCTGGCTATCGCCCATGCTTCGGGAGCCCTGTTTCATACAGATGCTGTACAGGCGGTGGGCAAGCTGCCCCTGGACGTCAGGAAGCTGGATGTTGACTTCCTGACCATCTCCGCCCACAAGATATACGGTCCCAAGGGTGTCGGAGCTCTGTACGTAAGAAAGGGCACCCCCTTCTGTTCACTGATCAGGGGTGGTCACCAGGAGATGGGGCGCAGGGCAGGTACGGAAAATACTCTCGGCATTGCAGGCTTTGGCAGAGCTGTTGAACTCCGGGCAGAAGAGATGGAGGCCGAGGCCGAACGGCTGGCTGAACTCAACACAATGCTGAGGGATGGAATAGAAAGCCGGATCGAGAACATCCATTTCAACAGTAATCCGGAGTACTGCCTTCACTCCACACTTAACGTTTCGTTTGAAGGGGTTGAGGGGGAGTCACTTCTCCTTTACCTTGATCATGAAGGGGTGGAAGTTTCAACCGGTTCGGCATGCGCATCAGGATCCCTCGATCCATCACATGTCCTCCTGGAAATGAATCTTCCTGTTGAATTCACCCACGGTTCTCTCCGAATGAGTATGGGCAGGTCAACAACTCGCGAAGAGGTTGATTACGTATTGGATGTTCTTCCAGGAATAGTGAAAAAGCTGCGCAGAATGTCCACGGTCTACGGAGGTGAACGATGAACTCCTGGCTGTACTCTGAAAAGGTCAAAGATCACTTCATGAATCCGAGAAACATCATGTTCAACGATGAGGATTTCGAATACGATGCTATGGGTAAAACCGGAAATATAAAATGCGGTGATGAGATGATCTTCTATTTGAAGATAGACCCGGAGACTCTGATCATCACGGATTGCAGATGGAAGACCTTCGGTTGCGCAAGTGCCATAGCAAGCACATCAGTCCTTTCCGAGATGATAAAGGGCATGAGCCTTGATGATACCTACAATATTTCGAACGTGGATATCATGGAGGAACTCGGCGGGCTTCCGGACAACAAGGTTCACTGCTCCGTGCTCGGAGATAAGGCCCTGCAGGAAGCCATCAACAATTATTACATCACCCATGGTATGGAGGATAGGGTCCATGATACCAAATCAAGGATCGTATGTGAATGCCTAAATGTTTCGGAGGAAGAGATCGAACATGCCGTACTTGAGGGAGTACGTAATTACTATCAGCTTCAGGAGATGACAAAGGTGGGCACCTCCTGTGGCAAGTGTGAAGAAGATGCAAGGGAACGCCTGACGTTCTACCTGGACAGGCATTTTGGAATAAAGGAGATCAATTAGTCTGATACAAGGAGGAGAATTGCAATGTTTGTTCTTATTTTGATCGTTGCCATTAGCCCAGACAACCTCACCGGTTTCTGGCATTCGGAACCCGGTCTGTCGGAGGGATATGAGAGCTGCTACTTCTTCTGGGACACAGGTGAGTTCGCTTACCTGATGTCCATTGAGGAGGGGACGCTGTACATGGGCGACTGGTTCATCAAAAGTGATGAACTGGTTCTTAACATATGGGACGCGATGACTATCGGCGGTATTCCGATGGGCATAGAGTCTTACGAAATAATCCTGGAGATTTCTGATCCTGGTGGTATCATTCCTCGAATAGTCCTTGACGGAGAACCCTTCTACCTTCTGAACAGAGACCCCCTGGAAGCCATCATATCTCTTGTACCAACCTACGGAATGACCAGCAGTGAAATAGAAGCTTTCTCAACCTACGACTGATTACCTGTGCTCAGGTATATAACAAACAGAGACCACCGCCTATGATGATAAAGGTCTATCAGCGAACTACTGCCAGCTGACTAATTATCACCTCGCTGCTGCTGGTGGTAAGTTGTCCGAAGTGCGGTGGACAGATGAAAGTTATTTCCTTCATATAACAGCAGTTTGTCATCAGGCGCATCCTGAAACACCTCGATCTCTGGGAAGAACCCAGAGCCCCCCCTGAGCCTCTGGAAATGGTAACATCCGGGAACCGATGAGCCGTTTTGGGAGCAGGTACGCGATTTCGAAAAATCCACTTTCCTATTGCCTGGTTTTCATGGGGCCACTTCCCTTGTGCTTCTTGGCAGGAAACCATCGAGCGCTATATAATCCACGGGAACCGATGACACACAGAATGTATTGTTTCTTAATAAGTTATAGGTTATTCGGAGTTACTGTATTTATATATAAACAATTAACTGAAAGGTGAACCATGAAATTGTTACTGACCCTTTTTCTTATAACCGGACTGGCCCTTTCCGGAACCATCTCCCCCCGGCTTTCAGAGGAGATGAGTGCTTCCGGAGACACAGATCTGTTCAGTGTATTGATCAAACCAGTTGGCTCCGTAGATACGGAATACATAGCCATGGCCACTGTGGGTATGACCAGGGACGAAAGACGCGCATTTGCAGCTGGAGTAATGAAAGACCGGGCCGAAGAAGCCCAGGCAGGCATTCTTCAGCAGCTCGCCGTATATGGAAATGAATCCGTTCAGGATGTTCATCCTTTATGGATCGTTAATGCAATCACTGTTTCTCTTTCATCTGATGTTATTGAACAGATAGCAATCAGGGATGATGTTCTTTTCATACGGATGATGAATCCCGAGAACCCTCTCATTGAACCTGTTGATATTCACCCCTCAACTCATCAAGAGTTAACTGATGCCATAGCATGGGGTGTTTCTCAGATCGGAGCCCCTGATGTCTGGGCTCTTGGATACGATGGCTCAGGTGTGTTAGTCAGCGTTGTGGATACCGGAGTTAATTACAACCATAATGATCTGCATAACAACATGTGGCACGACACAGCCGCCGGTTATCACTACGGGTGGGATTTCAAGGATAACGACGGTGACCCGATAGACACATCCGGACACGGA
>DAOWFD010000430.1 GCA_030638185.1 Candidatus Aegiribacteria sp. | reverse complement strand
TGTTGTCCTGTGCCGGTTTGAAGGATGCAACCTGAGCTGTAGTTTCTGTGATACGGATTTTCAGGGGATCGACGGTCCCGGTGGAGGAGAATTTGGATCCGCCGGTGAGCTGGCCGAGGCTGTCAGTAAAAGATGGAAGGGAGATATGACCCCCCCACGGGTGCTGTGTACAGGAGGCGAACCTCTTCTGCAGCTTGATGGACAGCTTGCGGAAGCCCTCCATCTGAAAGGGTTTGAAATTCTGCTGGAAACAAACGGGACGATAGAGCCTCCGGATGGAATTGACTGGGTTTGCGTAAGCCCCAAGGAAGGCAGATATCCGGTAATAAGAAAAGGCAATGAATTAAAGCTGGCATTCCCCCAGGAAAATACTGATCCCGGCATGTATCTTTCACTTGATTTTGACTATTTTTACCTGCAGCCGATTTCCGGGATTGATCTGGAAAGTAATACTCGCCGTGCAATTGAATACTGCCTGAATAATCCCAGATGGGCTCTGAGTCTTCAGATTCATAAGTATATAGGACTACCGTAGAGGAGATAACGGAATGGAAGTCTACAGAGAATTTAAATTTGATGCTGCTCATCTGCTCCCGAACCTTTCTTCCGGGCACAGGTGCAGAAGGCTCCACGGTCATACTTTTCGGGCTGTGATACATCTGGAAGCCCTGGTAGGAAGTGAGACCGGATGGGTCAGGGATTTCGGAGAAATTAAAAAACTGTGTGCGCCTGTGATCGATGTGCTTGATCACAAGTACCTTAACGATATTCCGGGGCTTGAGAATCCCACCAGCGAGAATATTGCCATATGGGTATGGAACAGACTAAAACCGATACTGCCCGAATTGAGCATGATAGAGATAAAAGAAACATCATCAACAGGATGCAGGTACAGAGGGCAGGAAAAAGCATGAATGATGTTCAGAGCAACCATGATTTCAGGAACATCACCCTGGACGAGGCTGGGATCAAGGACCTTCAGTATCCTGTAACACTCCTTGACAGGGCGAATGAAAGGCAGAGAACGGTAGCCAACATATCCATGTCGGTGGAGCTTCCCCACCACTTCAAGGGGACGCACATGAGCAGATTTGTGGAGGTTCTTGCGGCGCACACATGTGAGTTTGACGGCAGAACCATTCCTGCGATTCTTGCCGAACTGAAGCAGGTTCTTGACGCTGAATCGGCCAGGATGACGATCAGTTTCCCCTACTTTCTTGAGAAGAAAGCCCCTGTAACCGGGATTACTGCGAAAATGAATTATCAGTGCACCTTTTATGGAACTAGCGGCCCGGAAGGGGAAGATTTCGTTCTGGGGGTAACCGTACCTGTAAGCAGCCTCTGTCCATGTAGCAGGGAAATAAGCAGTTATGGAGCTCATAACCAGCGTGGGCATATAACGATCGAAGTTCGGAGCCTGCCCGACGAGAAAGGAATTCCCGTAATTGTCTGGATAGAGGAGCTGATAGAAGTAGCTGAATCATCGGCGTCATCCCCGGTCTATTCAGTACTGAAAAGACCCGACGAAAAGCACGTGACGGAGCTTGCTTACGATAACCCGGTATTCGTTGAAGACATGGTTCGTAACGCGGGTGAAAGACTTATGGAAGATGACAGGCTGACATGGTTTCAGGTAACTGCGGAAAACCAGGAAAGCATCCACAATCACACAGCCTACGCCAGGTTCGAGTGGAACAGGGACGGCGGTAATTAGGAAATCTAATTACCTCCGTCCCTATTGTACTCCGCGTCTACCGATATAGAAATCCCGCCTCTTATGCCGAAATCCGCAACAACCCTGCACCATCGAGGTTCCAGAGCTTCTACGAGATCGTCCAGTATCATGTTCGCCACATGTTCATGGAAGACTCCCTCGTTCCTGAAGGACCAGAAGTATAGTTTAAGCGACTTCGACTCAACAATTTTCTCATCGGGAACATATTCAATGGTTATTGTTGCGAAGTCCGGCTGACCTGTTTTCGGGCAAAGGCAGGTGAATTCATCGGTTGTCAGCGTAACAACGTAATCTCTATCTGCGTGATGGTTGGGGAAAGTTTCAAGTTTCCTTGAGGGGCTGCTTTCGCCGCCCAGGCTGGAAAGGCCTTCAAGATCGGTTTTATCTGTCATAGGACAATTTTCTCCATTCACTGTGAAACCTTGGATCAAGAACCGGACATACGGTACTTCTCACAGGTTTTTTCCACCCGTCCAGGTCAAGTCCGTCCCTTTTCCAGACATCCATACTCTCAACGATGAACCGCCATCTCCATTCGGGTTCGGTGTTCGACCATTCAACAGCTATCTGAAGAAGTTCATGCTGCTGCGTACCCCTCCATGCCGATTCAAGTATCAGCAGACGCTGTGCGAGAAAATCCTGCGCCTTCTCGGGCAACCTGGCTTCATTACTTCCACTCTGTCTTCCGGAACGGATTTTGAGAATACTACTCAGTTCTCCATCCCCCGAGCAGAGGGAAAGACATTTTTCATAGTCATCTCTTGCCTCTGCGAGCCTGTAGACAGGCCCGGTTCTCAGCCTTACAGCCGCTTTGATATTTCCCGCTGTTTCATGTTCTGCGGCAGCCTTCTCGAAAAGTCTTTCTCCCTCTTCCCATTTACCCGACCGACAGGCAAGGTCGGCCATTATTGAGTATCCGGGAGGCCATGAGGGATTGTCCGATACCAGTTCTCTGCAGATATTCCAGGCTACAGAAAGATTTCCCAGCTGCAGGAGAATCCTGATTTCCCTCCTGCGAAGCTTTCTCAGCCTGGAAGGGTCATCCACCGAGCCTATCCTGCTCCTTATCGAAAGCAACTGTCTTCCCAGAAACCCCTCAGAGGATACTGACACGGGAAACACCCTCTCCGTAATCGCGATTCAGATCCATTTCTTCTTCCTGAAATTTACAAGCATTGCTATGGCAATTACCAGCATAAGACCGAGAGCCCCGTAATAGCCGTACTCCCAGTGAAGTTCCGGCATGTACCTGAAATTCATGCCGTAGATGCCGGTGATGAAGGTTAATGGAATGAAAATCGTAGCCAGGATCGTTAGGATCTTCATCACTTCGTTCATTCTGTTGTTTATGCTCGAAAGGTATGTATCGTGCATCCCTGATATTATGTCCCTGTAGGTTTCCACAGTATCAATAACCTGTATGGTATGGTCGTACAGGTTCCTGAAGAAAAGGGCTGTCGGTTCCTTGACCAGATCTGATCCGCTCTTTTCCAGAAGGGCGATCTCTTCCCTCAGGGGCCAGACGGTTCGCCGCATGAAGAGCATGGCTCTTTTGAATCTGTGTATCTTTGATATGGTGTCAGGCTCCTGTTCCAGAATGACCCGGTCCTCAACCGCTTCGATCTGATCCCCAATGGTCTCAAGTATCTGAAAGTAGCTGTCCACCACGGCGTCGATAAGGGCGTATGCGAGATAATCAGCTCCTGCCTTGCGGATCCTCCCCCTGCATCCCCTTATACATTCCCTTACAGCATCGAAGACGTCACCCGGTCTCTCCTGGAAAGTTATAACGAAGTTCTCTCCAAGTATTACACTTACCTGTTCCGGTTGCATGCCCGTATTGATATTGGAATAGCTCAACATCTTCAGCACTATGAACAAATAGCTGTCAAAATCCTCGAACTTCGGCCGTTGCATGGTATTAACGATATCCTCGATTGTCAGGGCGTGAAGGTTGAAAAGTTCTCCGATCTTTTCGATTATTTTTGTATCATGAATGCCCTCAACGTTGATCCAGACAACGTCGGAAGACCTGCAGAGACCGGCGCATTCCTCCGGAGTCGTACTCTCCTTTTCTTCGTAAAGGTTCGCGTTGTAGCGGATATAGGAAATTCTGATCTCCTGCATTATCCTCCTGCCGATGAAAAGAGCAGTTCCCGGCGGTTGGCCGGCCTTTATATGCGCCCCGCTGGAGTAGTTCTTTCTCATTACCATAAAGAGCCTCCCTTCAATAGAGCGGAAACATCAGTATAAGCAAGTTTTCAGTATAATGCCGTCCACATAAATCTGCCAAGGATCTTGAAAATGATCACACCTTACGTAATGCTGGACAAAGTCAGCCGTTCTCTCATCCGGTGAAGGCTGCTTTCACTCGGGCGTATCATTGAGTAAAACGCGGTCGCGTGCCAGGGCCGCGGCAACGGCAAAAGCATCAAAGTACCGCTGCAGGGAATCACCGGTGGATTGGTATTCATTTGAGCCGGCCAGATAGTCAACCATAACCTCGCGCGTTCGTGCGAGTTCGCGCAGGCGGGCCACCGATTGACGGTGTCGAGGATCATCAAGAGTAAGATCCATCAGATCCAATGCACGCTCAAAGGCTCCTTGAGATATTTGTGGATTGCGGGTTTTCCAGCGCAGAGCCCTGCCAACCTCGCTGCCTACATTTCCCAGTTGCTCGTAAAGTGACAACTTCCACCAGTTTCCCGCAGCTGAATCTTTGTGCGTGGAAGAATTCATCTGTATACCAATCGATTCACCAGATCACGAATCTGTTCGCAAATTGCAGTATCCTCCACGTTTCTGGAACGATTTCCGGAGGACGGGCGAAGATTTATCATCGAATCAAATTCCAACCATTCCTCCGGAGGCAGATCCGGATAGAGGTTGATCCCCCACAGATCCTCTTGTCGAGAATCTGTTGCCAGCAGTTCAGCTTCTTCATCGGAGTGCAGATCCGCGTCGATGATCATGATCCCGCGGGCCACATCTACAACGGCTTTGATCATATCCCCGAAGCGCGCTGATGCTATTTGACGCAGTGAATCCATGGATATTTTTTCCTGCTCAGTTACTGCTTTCATAGTAAAATAACTTCCTCATTTCATTTCTGAATACAGTTGCCAGCATCTGCCTATTCGATTCAGACGTATCTGAATAGAATATACAATCCTCCAAGAATCACAAGCACACCGCATACCTTTCTCAGTATCGGAACAACACCTGTTTTGTCATTCCACTTCAGAAACCTCTGGATACTGCTTGAGAATGTTCCCGCTCCAACAATGACTCCGCAGTGACCTGCAGCAAAAGCAATGATAAGCAGAATGGCAAAAACCGGGTACTCGCTACCCG